>NZ_CDRNDK010000742.1:0-2056 GCF_977012225.1 Planomonospora algeriensis
CGGTGGGCGCGGTGCTGGGCGCGGCCGACGGAGGGGCGGTGGTCGCGGTGGGGGTCGGCGTCGTCTCGGGCTCGTCCTGCGCGGGCTCCTCAGGCTCGGCGGGCTCCTCGGGCTCCTCGTCCTCCGGGGACTCGGCGGGGTCGGCCGGAGGGTCGCTCGGAGCGGTGACCGAGCTCTGCGACTGCAGCACGGGGTCGTCCCCGGAGCCGACCAGCACGACGGCCACCCCGGTGATCACCGCGATGCACGCGACACCGATCGCGATCTTGACGCCCAGCCTGCCGAGCAGGGACTCCTCCCCGTCGCCGAGGTCGGTCTCCGCCAGGGAGGTGTCGGTCTCCGGGGTCTCCGGCTGGCGCGGGAACAGGCTCGCCAGCAGCCCGGCGAGACCGGACAGGCGGCGGCGTCCGCGCTCCTGCCAGTCCGGCCCGTAGGCGTCGGCGGCGACCGCCTCCAGCTCGGTGAGGAAGGCGGTGGCGGTCGGCGGCCGGTCGGCGGGGTTCTTGGCCAGACCCCGTTCCACCAGCCCCTGCAGGGCGGGCGGGACCTCCTCGACGGGAGGTTCGAGGGTCTGGTGCTGCCGGGCCAGCGCGGCGACGGTCTGCGCGCGGAAGGGCCGGGCGCCCGTCAGGCACTCGAAGAACACCACGGTGGCGGCGTAGACGTCGGTGGCGGGCGAGGCGGGCGCCCCGGTCCACTGCTCAGGGGACATGTACGGCGGCGTGCCCGCAGGGGCGTCGTCGTCGCCGGAGGAGAGCGCGATGCCGAAGTCGACCAGCTTGCTGGTGCCGTGGGCGTCGACCATGACGTTCTCGGGCTTGAAGTCGCGGTGCACGATCCCCGCCCGGTGTGCGGCGGCGAGGCCCAGCAGCGAGCCCTTGAGCACCACGAGCGCGGCCTCGGGACCGGTCGGCCCCTCCGAGCGGAGGATGGCGCGCAGGGACACGCCGTCCACCAGCTCCATGACGATGGCCGCGCCCTCGCTGGTCTCCACGTAGTCGTACAGCCGGACGGCGTTCGAGCCGTTCAGCCGATGGAGCAGCCGCGCCTCGTGCCGGAAGCGCGCGGCGAAGCCCGCGTCGCCGCGGAGCTCGTCGGACAGGTACTTGATCGCGACCAGCGCGCCCTCGGCGTCGTGCCGGGCCATCACCACGCGCCCGGCGGCACCGGCGCCCAGCTCGCGGATCTCCGTGTAACCAGGGACACGCCAAGCCGATGGCATGCCGTACATAACGGTCTCCTCAGTTGCCGGGCCCCCACCCGTAAAAGAACGGACCGTAGCTTAGCCATGAAACGGCGCATTGCGCTGATAAATCACGAATTCATCTCATAAGGGTGAGTGGCCGGCGGTCATCCGAGCAGGCCGGGCCCTGTTTCGGCCTTCGCGGACGGCGCGGTGTCCTTCGTGCGGTTCGGGGGCGGCTGGACCGGCGCGGGCGGCTTCGGCGACGGCTTCCGGGTCGCGGGCGCCTTGAGCGTCGGCTTCACCGTGATCCGGGTCGTGGGCTTCACCGTGATGCGGGCCGTCGGTTTCACCGTGATGCGGGCCGTGGGCTTCTTCGTGGCCTTGGCCGTCTGCTTCTGCGTGACCCGGGGCGTCGCGCGGTCGGCCGTGGGCCGCTGCGTCGGGGTGGCGCGAGGGGAGGGCTCGGCGGTCGGGGAGGGCTCGGCGCACGGGGCGGTCCTGCCGCTCGCGCTGTCGGAGCGCCCCGACGGCAGCCCGGTCGCCACGACGCTCCACGCCGATCCGCAGGGCGCATTCGGGAAGGCGAACCTGACCGTCCGCGTGTAGCTCGTCGCCCCGGCCAGGGCCACCGTCGTCTGCTGGACGCTCCGGCCCACCCGGAAGACGACGCGCAGGCGCACCTCCCGGGTGTTCGCGGTGCCCACGGTGATCGAGGCGACGGCCGCACCCCTGGCGTTGAGCGCGGCCCGTGCCACGTCCACCCGCCGGACCAGCGGTCTCGGAGCCGCGGTGGGGGTGGGAGTGCGCGTCGGAGTGGGCGCGGCGGTCGGAGTCGGGGTGGGGGTCGGGTGGTGCGGTCGTGGACGGTGG
>NZ_CDRNDK010000743.1:0-2049 GCF_977012225.1 Planomonospora algeriensis
CGCCGGCGGCGCGTCCGGCGGCGGCCGGTAGGTCAGGTAGGGCGCGACCGCGGCGGACAGGCCCTCCGGCAGGCCGGCGGTCCCGGCCACGATCTGGAAGCCGGATCTGCCGGTCGGCCCGGCCTCCGCCGAGGTGTAGTGCAGCTGCCAGGCCACGTCCTACCTCCGCACGCCGTCGAGCATCTTGAACCGGTGGAGCAGCCACAGCAGGGGGTCCTCGACCCGGTACGGCCTGATGCCGCCCGCGCCGACCCTGCCGGGCTCGGGCACCGCGCCGAGCGCCGACAGGCCGAAGAACGCGTAGTCCGCGTAGTTCTGGCGCAGGTAGCGGTCGAGCATGGCGGCCTGCCACCCGTCGAGCAGGGCCCGGATCTGCTCGTGCACCGCCTCGCGGTCGTCCAGGTCCAGCGCGCCGATCCGCTCGCGTGCGCGGTGCAGCGCCGACTGCCGCTCCATGGACGGCTGCAGGGCGTCGATCTTGCTGAGCGCCACGGCGACCGGGATCTTCACCGCCCCGCCGCCGCCCCGGTGCCGCAGCAGCTCGGTGACGCGGCTGATCACGTTGACCGGGTCGCTGTCCGGGTCGTCGGCCAGGGCCCCGCTCGCCGCCCGGGCCGCGCCGTTCAGGGAGTCCCGCGCGCCCGGCAGCTCCAGCGGGTCCACCAGGAAGATCACCGAGTCCGCCGCGTTCAGGTACCGCAGGTGCATCTCGGTGACGTCGCGGCTGCGCAGGTCCTCGCCCGCGGTGTCGAACAGGACCAGGGTCAGCGACTCGGTACGGCTGCGCAGCCTGCCGCGGATCGTCCGGGTGAGCAGGTAGACCAGCGGGTCCCGGAGGCTGTTCGCGGCCGACTGGGTGACCTCCGGCAGCCGGTTCTGACCGTAGAGCGGCCGGGAGAAGTCCTGCTTGTACCGCTCGATCGTCCGGTCGTCGCACGGCACGAGGGAGGCGTCCAGCTCGGCGCCGACCCGGTTCATCAGCTCGTGCAGCAGCACCGCGATGTAGGTGCTCTTGCCCGAGCCCTTCGCCCCGACCAGTGCGACGATCTTCCCGGGGTTGGCGCAGTACTCGGCGGGCAGCCTGCTGTGGCACTCGGGGCAGACCCGCCACCCCGTCTCCCTGCGGCAGTCGGGGCATTCGGCGCGGCGGCCCGGCCTGCGCACCGAGAAGACCGGCGGGAGGAGGGGCGCCGCGCCTCCGCGGAACGCGCCGAGGACCTCGTCCGCCCGGGGGTCGCAGCCGTTCCCCCTGCCGCTCTTGCCCATGCAGCGGAAGGCGATCCGGTTCCGCGCCACCTTCGCGAAACAGTACGGGCAGGTGATCAATGCTCATCCCGTCTTCATGCGCCGGACGGGCGGGTCGACGAGCTCGACGCCCTCCTCGGCGAAACATCTCAGCCAGTACGGCCCGGCCTGCCGGGGCGCCGGCACCGTGAGCCGGGCGGGGACCTCGACGCCGGTCCACTCGCCGAGCACCCGTCCGTCGTCCGCCGAACGGGGCTGGATCGCCCCCGCCTTCAGCACCAGGGCGAGCCTCGCGAGCCGTACCGGCCGGTCCGAGGTGACCTCGACGACCAGCGACCGCCTGAACGGCAGCCCTTCGACGCGCAGGTCGTAGCGCACGGGGACGGCGGCGGCCAGGCTCGCCGACACCGCGGGACCGCGGACGCGCTCTCCGCGCACGGTCGCCGTCGGCGCCACCTCGACCGTCAGCGGCTCGCCTTCGGGCGCCTCCAGGCGGATCCCGCCCTGGGAGCGGTAGGCGGCCGCGCCGACCAGCATCCGGCGGCCGCTCCAGCGGACCTCCACCTCCGGCGCCCGCGCGGGCCAGTCGAACCCGACGAAGACCGCGGCGCCGCGCCGCTCCACCGTCAGCCGGCCGGCGGGCGCGAGGTCGACGTGCTCCCGGTGGGCGCCGATCGTCGCGAGGTCCCCGGCGACGGTCACGGCCAGCAGCACCCCGGGACGGTACCGGGACGTGACGTCACATATCCCTCGCGCACCGGCGCCGCGGGCACGGCCGGCCCGCCCGGCGCGCCTCCGCCGCCG
>NZ_CDRNDK010000744.1:0-2046 GCF_977012225.1 Planomonospora algeriensis
CGGGGGCCCCGCCCCGCGGGCGCTCGGCCTCGGCCTCCAGACGCGCCAGGTAGGCGCCGCGGCTGGCGCGGCTGCGCTCGATCAGGCGGTCGGTGACCTCTTGGACGACGCGGTTCATCCGGCCTCCTCCATCGGTGTGGGTGTCGGTTCGCTCGGTCGGGTCGGTCGGGTCGGCGGGGCGCTCGTTCACGCGGGGTCCTCCTCGTGCCAGGCGCGGCCGCTGCGGTCGACGAGCTCGTGCGCCCCGGCCGGGCCGGAGGTGCCCGCCGGGTACGGCTCGGGCAGCATGCTCTGCGACTCCCACTCGCGCAGGATCGGGTCGATCCACCGCCAGGCGGCCTCCACCTCGTCGCGGCGCATGAACAGGGTGGGGTTGCCGGCCAGCACGTCCATGAGCAGCCGCTCGTAGGCGTCGGGCACGCGGCCGGAGAAGGTCTCGGCGAAGCTCAGGCTCAGCGGGACCGGCTTGAGCGCCACCTCGCCCGCGCCCGGCTCCTTGGCCATGATGTGCAGCCGGATGCCCTCGCTCGGCTGGAGCCGGAGGACCAGCCGGTTCGGCGCGCTGCCCGGGAAGATCGAGTGCGGCACGTCCTTGAACTGGACCACGATCTCCGAGCACCGGTACGGCATGCGCTTGCCGGTGCGCAGGTAGAACGGCACGCCGGCCCAGCGCCAGTTCTTCACCTCGGCGCGGATGGCCGCGAAGGTCTCCACCCGATGGGAGGCCTCGGTGGGCGGGGTGCCGTCGGGCTCGTCGAGGTAGCCGGGGACCTGCACGCCGCCGGACTCGCCGGCGGTGTACTGGCCGCGGACGGTGAAGCGGTCGACCTCGCTGCCGGTGATCGGCCGCAGCGACTCCAGGACCTTGACCTTCTCGTCCCGGATGGACTCGCGGTCGTTGCGCGCCGGCGGCTCCATGGCGACCAGGCAGAGCAGCTGGAGCAGGTGGTTCTGGACCATGTCGCGCAGGGCGCCGGCGTGGTCGTAGTAGCCCCGGCGGCCCGGCGTGCCGACGGTCTCGGCGACGGTGATCTGGACGTGGTCGATCCACAGGGAGTTCCAGATCGGCTCCAGGAACGCGTTGGCGAAGCGGAGCACGAGCAGGTTCTGGACGGTCTCCTTGCCCAGGTAGTGGTCGATGCGGAAGATCTGCCGCTCGTGGAAGATCTCACCGACCTCGTCGTTGATGTGCCGGGCGCTGGCGAGGTCGCGGCCGAGGGGCTTCTCCAGCACCACCCGCGAGGCGGGGGTGACCAGCCCGGCGCGGTGCGCCTCGCGGCAGAACGGGCCGAACGTCATGGGCGGGCTGGCCAGGTAGAAGACCCGGTCCCGCTGCTCGTGGCCGTCGAGCAGGGCGCCGAGCCGCTGCCAGCCGGTGGGGTCCTCGCCGGAGATGTCGATGGTGACGTGGTGCAGGCGGTCCAGGAACCGCTGCCAGACGCCGCGCTCCCCGGTCTCGTCCACCGGCACCGAGGAGCGGACCTCGGCGTCGACCTTGCCGCGGAAGTCGGCGTCGTCGAGTCCGCCCCGGGACATCGCGATGATCCGGGTCCCCGGGGCGAGCAGCCCGTCGCGGTCGCAGTGGTAGAGCGCGGGGAGCAGCTTCCGCATGGAGAGGTCGCCTGTGCCGCCGAAGACGATCAGGTCGGCGGGCTGGGGGTTCTCGGACATGAGGGAGCTCCGTGGTGATCTTCCGGTTTGAGGATAGATCGGACACTAGCCGTGTCTTGTGCTTTACACAAGCGGAGTTTTGTCATCTGAGATGAGAAAGTCGGAACTTTTCATTTCCTAAGGGGGTGTGGTTCACTTGGCCGATGCCTCGACGTCCCGCAGCCGCGCTCGCCACGAGCGGCGAGGTTCTCCGCCTCATCCGCACCGGTGAAGCCGTCACCCGTGCGGACATCGGACGTGTCACCGGCCTGTCCCGGCCCGCCGTCTCGCTGCGCGTCACCGAGCTGCTGGACCGGCGCCTGATCGTGGAGGACAACGAGGGCCCCTCCACCGGCGGGCGCCCGCCCACCCGCCTGGCCTTCAACGCCGCCGGCG
>NZ_CDRNDK010000745.1:0-2045 GCF_977012225.1 Planomonospora algeriensis
GCAGCAGCTCGCCACGCCCGCCCCGGCGCCGTCGGCCGAGGAGCAGGCCCGCGCGCTGGAGGAGCAGGCGGCCCGGCTGCGCGCCCAGTCGGGGGCTTCCAAGCAGCAGTAGGCTGCAGGCCGTCCTCCTTCCTGACCACCTCACTCCTCGGACCGGGATTCGCGAATGGCACTGCTGAAGTGGCCCAAGCCGGGCCGTAACGGGTCCGTGCCGTCCGGGGAGGCGGCGGACGGGCGCATGCCGCTCATGGAGCACCTGCGCGAGCTGCGCAACCGCCTGGTCATCGCGCTGCTGGGAATGGTCGGCGGCATAGCCCTCGGGTTCGTCTTCTTCGACCCCGTCTGGGATTTCGTCTCCGCGCCCTACTGCGGGCTGCGGCAGTCGCAGGAACTGCGCGGAGAGTGCACCTTCCTCATCCTCGGCGTCTTCGAGTCGTTCTTCGTGAACCTCAAGGTCGCCGCGCTGTTCGGGATGGTCGTCACGTCCCCGATCTGGCTCTACCAGATCTGGGCCTTCGTGACGCCCGGCCTGTACCGCAACGAGAAGCGCTACTCGCTCGGCTTCCTGGGGATGGCGATCCCGCTCTTCCTGGGCGGTGCCGCCCTGGCCTACCTCGTGATGGACACCGGTCTGGCCATCATGCTCGGCTTCGCGCCGGAGAACTCGGTCACCGGCATCTCCCTCGACGAGTACCTCGGCTACGTGCTGGTGCTCATCATCGTCTTCGGCGTCTCCTTCGAGCTGCCGCTGCTGATGGTCTTCCTCAACGTCATCGGCGTGCTGCCGCGGGCCACGGTGGCCAAGCACCGCCGCATGGTCATCTTCCTGATGTTCGTCTTCGGGGCGATCGCCACCCCGGGTGGCGACCCGTTCACGATGATCGCGCTGGCGCTGCCGATGGTGATCCTGTTCGCCCTCGCCGAAGGAGTAATGTTCCTGCGGGAGCGCAGGGCCGCGGGCAAGGACGACTTCTCGCACCTGTCCGACGACGAGGCCTCCCCCCTCTCCGCCGACGACTCCCCGATCGCCGGGGCGTCCCCGGTCGGAGGCGCCTCTCCGCTCGCGGACGGCGATTCTGCTCTCGATTCGGGAACGACGGATACTGATTCCGCCAAATAGGCGATAAGTTCCGGTTCGTGCCCGGAGAGATCGCCGTACTCGTCAACCCCGCCGCCCGCGGCGGCCGCTCGCGCGGCCTGCTCGCACCCGTCCTGGACCGGCTCCGGCGGACCGGAGCGGAGGTCTCGGTGATCCTCGGCGACTCCGCCGAGGACGCGCTGGAGCGCGCGTGCACCGCCGTCGCCGAGGGCCCGGACGCGCTGGTGGCCTTCGGCGGGGACGGCCTGGTCCACCTCGCCGTCCAGGCGGTGGCCGGGACCGACGTGCCGCTGGGCATCATCCCCGCCGGGACCGGCAACGACATCGCCGCCGCCTTGGGCCTGCCGGCCAGGGACGCGCTCGCCGCCGCCGGGGTCGTGCTCGGCGGCCGGGTCCGCACGGTCGACGCCGTCAGGATCGGCGAGGACGAGTGGTTCGCCGGGGTGCTCTGCTGCGGCTTCGACTCCCGCGTCAACGAGCGGGCCAACCGGCTCACCTGGCCGCCCGGCATGGCCAAGTACCTCGTCGCGCTGGTGGAGGAACTGCGCGACTTCGCCCCCATCCCGTTCAGGATCGACCTGGACGGCGAGGTCGTCGAGGTCGAGGCCATGCTGGTGGCGGTCGGCAACACCCGCTCCTACGGCGCCGGGATGAAGGTCTGCCCGGGCGCGCTCCCCGACGACGGCCTGCTGGACGTGACGATCCTCGGCGCCGTGCCCAAGGGCCGGTTCCTGCGCGCCTTCCCCAGCGTCTACCGGGGCACCCACGTCGACCATCCCGCCGTCACGATCAGGCGGGCCCGCCGGGTGGCGCTGGAGGCCTCCGGAGTGGTCGCCTACGCCGACGGCGAGCGGATCGGCCCGGTCCCCCTCGTCTGCGAGGCCGTCCCGGGCGCGCTGCGCGTGCTGGTGCCGTAGGGCGGGTGCGGCCGGTGCCGTGGAGCCCG
>NZ_CDRNDK010000746.1:0-2037 GCF_977012225.1 Planomonospora algeriensis
ATGTCAGTTAAGGCACTTAGTCCCTGTTTGTCTCACTTGAGCTTGGCACAGAGGGCCGTGGGCCCGGCCGGTCGCAGGCCGTACGGCCGGCCGGGCCGCTCCCGGGATCAGGGGGCGGGAAGGCGGACGCCTGCGGTGATCCTGTCCAGCTCACCGGCCAGCTCCGGACTGACCGTGACGTGGACGGCGGTGTAGGAGGCCACCCGGAAGGCTCCGATCCGGCCGTCCGCGCCGGTGGTCCGGATGCCCGTGATGTTCGGCCCGGCGACGGGGGAGGTCCGCCGCTTCCAGCCGCGGAGGAAGTCGTCCAGCCACCGGGCGGAGTGCAGGGCCGCGCCGCGGACCACGGTGACTCCACGCGGCGGCGGCCGTCCGACCAGCGGCCGGTCACCGCGCTCCAGCCGTCGCCGAGCCGGGTGTCCTCCTCCGGCTCCCGGGTGAGGCCGGCGGGCAGGTAGGAGAGCCCGGCCTGGTCGACTCGCTCGCCCGGAACCGCCGTCGGAGCGGCCGTGGTGAGGCCGTCGGCGATCCGGTTCAGTTCGAGGGCGAGTTCCGGGCTCGCGACGAGGACGTATCCGAGGCCGGGCCGTTCCACCCAGACCGGGACGGGAGGTTGCCTGATGGCCGGTTCCCCGGCGGCCGGGAACCGACGGCTTGACGACGGGGAGATGCCGAGTGGATACTGAGGGTGTCATGTCCTCTGGGGCATGAAAGTGGCGCCGGGAACCCCCCGATGGAATCGGGAGCCCGGCGTTCGCGTTTTCCCGCTCATTCTTCTGTGCCTTCCAGGAAGGTGACACGGTTTTCGAACAGGGGCCACCATCGTTGGTCGCCATCGAGCCATCCGGTGACCACGCCGGCCACCACATCAGCCGCCCACAGAGCAGCATCTGAGCTGGCTCGTTCCCAACGAACCGCCATCTCAGCAGAGACCCGCCCTTGCCGGCGCAGAACGGTAAGGATCGCTCTGTCGCTCGCGTCCTGTTCGTGACGCGACTCGAAGACCACGGCTTCGATGCGGCGTGTGGACAGTTCTGGCAGCAACCTGAGCAGGCAGTGCCGCCGTGATCGCTCTGTACGGCTCGCGTTGCCGTACAGACTGACGGCGACCACTGATGCGCAGTCCAGCGAGGCCACCGTGTGGGCGATGACAGATCTTCGGGGTGTGCGTTCGGTTCTCCAGTGGACGGTGGGTGCCTTGCCATGCCGAAGCGCGTCCATCACCGATCTGATCCGGTCGAGGTCCTCGGTCGGGAGGAGAACCGCGGCAAGGATGTAGACGCAGTCGTCGTCCTTGCGAACACGACAGCTTTCGTCGACATAGGCGGAGAACGCCCGCCTGACTTTACGTTACTTTCTCTTTACCGAAGGCCCGCAGAAGGCCTCGGCCTTCAGGCCGGGGATGAATGCGGTCCCCGTCAGGGGACGGCCCGCCGCCAGGCGGGACATCCCGAGCGCGAAGCGCGGGGCCCGCATGCGGCCCCGCGTCATCGATGGCATTCCGCCGCGTGGCGGCCATGACGACCCGCTGGGCGGGCGGCGCGGACATCCGGTGTCCGCCGTACCGGTATTCACCCTCCTCGATCATGAAGTGGCCGCTAACGTGTTCGAGTCCGCACGCGCAAGCGCGGGTGATCGATGAGACGGGGGAGGTGTTTCGCGTGCTGACCGGACGCCGATACCGGCTGGAGTTCGACTTCGGGCAGAAGCTGACCGCCGAGCGGGTCGCCGCCGCCTGCCGGGCGGTGTGGAACACCGCCCTGGAGCAGCGGCGCGCCTACCGCCGCCGGGGCGCCTTCATCGGCTACGCCGAGCAGTGCCGGCAGCTCGCCGACGCCAAGGCCGACTTCCCCTGGCTGGCAGAGGCGCCCGCGCAGGCGCTGCAGCAGACGCTCAAGGACCTGGACGCCGCGTGCCGGCGGCACGGCACCGGCAAGGTCCGCTGGAAGACCAAGCAGCGGTGGCGGCCGTCGTTCCGGTTCCCCACCCCCAAGCACCTCCCGGTCCAGGCGATCAACCGCCGGTGGGCGCGGGTGT
>NZ_CDRNDK010000747.1:0-2034 GCF_977012225.1 Planomonospora algeriensis
CTCGGCTCACTCCTGGCGCTGATCCTCGGCGTCTCGCGCACCGTGCTGGCGATGGCCCGCGACCGGCACCTGCCGCACGCGCTGGCCGCCGTCCACCCCCGCTTCGGCGTGCCGCACCACGCCGGACCGGTCGTCGGCGCCGTCGTGGCGGTGCTGGCGGCCACGGCGGACCTGCGGGGGGCGATCGGGTTCTCCTCCTTCGGGGTGCTGGTCTACTACGCCATCGCCAACGCCTCGGCCTGGACACTGACCCCAGCCGAAGGCCGCCCGCCGCGCGTCATCCCCGCCCTCGGCCTGCTCGGCTGCCTGGTGCTGGCCTTCGCCCTGCCGGTCTCGGCGGTGCTGACCGGAGCGGCCGTGCTGGCCGCCGGCGCCGCCTGGTACGCCGCCCGCCGGTGGAGCACCCGGGGACGGTGACCGCGACCGGCCGTCATCCCGGAGGCCGTCGCCGCCCGCCGAGGCCGGCGACGCGGGGAAGGAATGAAGGCATGGAGACACTGAGCAGCCGGATCCTGCTGCGCCCGCGCGACCCCGGGCGCAGCCGCCGCTTCTACCGGGACGTTCTGGGGCTGGCCGTCTACCGGGAGTTCGGGCCCGCCGAGGACCCCGGTCTGGTCTTCTTCCTCGGCAACGGTCTCCTGGAGGTTTCCGGCCGGGCGGAGGAGCCGTTCGGGCGGGGGATATCGCTCTGGCTGCAGGTGCGCGACGTCGCAGCCGAGCACGACCGGCTGCGGGAGGCGGGCGTGACGGTGCTCCGCGCTCCGCTGCGGGAACCGTGGGGACTGGTCGAGATGTGGATCGAGGACCCGGACGGGATCCGCATCGTGCTCGTCGAGATCCCGGACGACCACCCGCTCCGCAGCGACCAGCGCTGACCGGGCAGGGTGTTCACTGTCCGTGTTTTGGTGGATTGACCAGGAGGGTATCGATTCCCTGCGTCCGACACCGCCTCATCCGTAGACGGCCGGAGCGAACACCGGATACGGTCCGGGCTCCGGCCCGGCGGAGCCAGCACGAGAGAAGGAAGTCCCATGGGCAGGATGTCCCGCTTTGCCCTCCTCTGGATCGCCATGGCGGCGCTGGTGCTGCAGACCCCCTCCACGGCGACGGCGTGGGGCGGCGCCTCCTGTCACGGGAAGAGCCCCCTCCGCAAACTCTGCGACGCCGGTGGCCCCGCTTCGGGTGCGGAGGGCGGCGGTGGTCCTGCTTCGGGTGCGGAGAGCGGTGGTGGTCCTGCTTCGGGTGCGGAGAGCGGCGGGGACGGGGGCGACGACGAGCCCAGCAGCCGCAGTGGTGATGACTCCTACGATTCGTCGTCCATCACGGCGGGCCCGAACGGCGCCTCCAACTGACACCGCGGGCGCCGGTCAGCGCCGGGGGCGGGGCGCGTCCCGCCGGCCGCCGTAGGCGAGTCTCGGCGGTTTCCCGCCGAACAGCTCGCTGACGGTGACGAACCGGTAGCCGCGCGCGGAGAGGTCCTTCAGCACCCGCGGGATCGCCTTCACCGTCGTGGGATGGATGTCGTGGAACAGGATGACGGCCCCCGGCCCCGCCGCCTTGACCGCCCTGCGCGCCACCGCGGGGCCGTTGCGGTGTCTCCAGTCCTCGGTGTCCACGCTCCACAGGACCACCGGACGCGTCGTCTGCCTGCGGACGGCGGCGTTGTGGGCGCCGTACGGCGGCCGGACGGTCTTCGGCGTGACGTCCGCCGCCTTCTCGACGGCCCGGTCGGTGCGGGCCAGGTCGGCACGGATCGCGGCGGGCGACAGCCTGGTGAGGTCGCGGTGGGACCAGGTGTGGTTGCCGATCTCGTGCCCGGCCTCGACCGCCCGCCGTACCACGCCGGGGTTCGCCGCGACGTTCTGCCCGACGACGTAGAAGGTGGCGCGGGCGCGGTACGCCGCGAGGTGGCGCAGCAGCGTGCCGGTGTACCGGCCCGGACCGTCGTCGAAGGTGAGGGCCACGCACTTGACCCGGCGGCAGTCGACGGACGCCTGCGCGGCGGGCGTCCGCGCCTGGTCGGCCGGCGAGGCG
>NZ_CDRNDK010000748.1:0-2028 GCF_977012225.1 Planomonospora algeriensis
CGCAGACCGGCCTGCTCGCCGACCCAGGAGACGAACATCGCGCACCAGGGGGCGTTGGCGTAGCCGCGGATCGCGCCGCCGTCGCGCTCGACGGTCTCCGCGGCGCGGTAGGAGTCCATGTACCACCTGTGGAACCTGGTCCCGCCGCCCTTGGCGTTCTCCTCCACGCCGATCTGGCTCTCGGCGATGGAGAGCACCTCGCGGGCCGAGACCCGGGGCAGCCCTTCGGCGATGAGCTGCAGGGGGGTCCTGGCGGAGGCGGAGGCGGGCAGGCCCCCGCCGACTCCGGCGATCCCGGAGAGGGCGTCGGACGGCGCCTGGAGGGGGGCCTCGGCGTGGGCCGGAGGGCTCGCCACGGCGCCGCCCGCCAGCGTGACCGACGCGCCCAGCAGGACGTGGGTCAGGCGCCGCCTCTTCGCGGGGGCCGAGGCGGAGGCGGGGGCGGCGCCGCCGGTCTTCGGGGGGGAGACGCGGCGGATCTTCGCGGGGGAGGTACGGCGGTGCTTGCCCATGCGGGGGTTCGACTCCTTGCTCGGCTTCCGTGCCGCCTACCGGGTTAGCTGACGGGTTCGGGCCAGGAAGTGCCCTACAGCGCGCGGGCGCTGATTCACCCCAAGGGGAGGTGGGTCCCCGGTTCCGCGGGGTCGCGGATTCGGCGTCCATGACCTCATCGGGAGGAGGCCGGGCGGGCTGAGTCACGCACCGGCAAAAGGTCGGTCAGGACGGGGGAGGAGTGCGGGCCGAGAGCCGAGGGGGAGCATCGATTCAGCAAAATAACGATAAACATAAAAAATCGGGCAGGTCTCGCCCGGCGGCGAGCCCTGCCCGGGAGCGGCGGCCCCTCGAGCGGTCGCGGAGGAGCGCTCAGCTCACCTGGTTGAACGTAGCGGGGTCCGGGCCGAGGCGCCGGCCCGCGTCCAGCGAGGCGACCGCCGCCATGTCCGCGTCGTCCAGCTCGAACCCGAACACGTCGAGGTTCTCGGCGATCCGCGACGGCGTGACCGACTTGGGGATCACCACGTTGCCCAGCCGCAGATGCCAGCCGAGCACCACCTGGGCGGGGGTGACCCCGTGCCGGGCCGCGACCTCGGCCAGGACCGGCTCGTCCAGCAGCCCCCGGCCCTGGCCGAGCGGGCTCCACGCCTCCGTGACGATGCCGTGCGCGGCGTGGTGGCCGCGCAGCTCGGCCTGGGGGAGCTGCGGGTGCAGCTCGATCTGGTTGACGGCCGGGACGACGCTCCCCTCCTGCAGCACGCGCTCCAGGTGCTCCACTGTGAAGTTGCTGACCCCGATGGCCCGCACCCGGCCGTCGGCGTACAGCTTCTCCAGCGCCCGCCACGCCTCCGGGTACAGGTCCTGCGCCGGGACCGGCCAGTGGATCAGATAGAGGTCGAGGTAGTCCAGGCCGAGCCGCCGCAGACTCGCGTCGAACGCGCGCTGCGCCGCGTCGTAGCCGTGGGCGTCGTTCCAGAGCTTGCTGGTGACGAACACCTCCTCGCGCGGCACGCCGGAGGCGCGCAGGGCCCGGCCGACGCCCTCCTCGTTGCGGTACAGCGCGGCGGTGTCGATGCTCCGGTAGCCGGTCTCGAGCGCGGTGGCCACGGCGGTGGCGGCCTCGTCGTCGGGCACCTGCCAGACACCGAGACCGAGCCGGGGCATGCGGACGCCGTTGTTGAGAATCACGAATTCCATTTCTTCATGATCTCCCATCTCCACCCGGACGAACCGGTTGGAACGGTGCTTTACCTCCCACGGAGCGTGGTCGGCTGTTCACCTGGGGTTCCCGGTCCCGTAAGGCCGCCGCGTTACGTTGGGGCGGTCGTGAACGGGTCATCGCCCGGCGTGGAGCAGGACGGTCGGAACCACGCGCGGGATCAGTGTTCGGCCGTGGCCTGGGTGGAGTCCCCGCTGCAGATGCTCTGCGCGGTGGAGGCCCACCAGGCGGGGCTGCTGGGCGCCCGGACCCGGGTCGTGCCCCGGGCGGGGCTGCGCCCGCTCGCCGTCACCCGCCGGGAGCTGCGCCGGCTC
>NZ_CDRNDK010000749.1:0-2023 GCF_977012225.1 Planomonospora algeriensis
AGCCCGGGTTCCGCAGTTCGTAGGCACACAAGCGTGACCGCTGGAGCGTAACGGCTGGTCAGAGCTCCACGAGGACTACTTCCTGGACTGCCGGGCCCGAAAGTGTAGTAACACGACTGGTCCGCATTCTCCTGCGAGAGCAGGGCTGCCTGTGGTTCGGTGTGGTCATGTACTTGCGGTTCACGCAGCGGACCAACGCCGACGGCACGACCGTCCGCTACGCCGCTCTGGCACACAACCGCCGGGTGAACGGCAAGGTCAAGCCGGACGTGCTGATGAACCTGGGCCGCATCGACCGGCTGGACGTCGACGGACTGCGCCGCCTGGCCGCCTCGATCACCAAGCACTTCGGCGGGGACGCAACCGCCCTCAGCGACGACACCGAGGCCGCTCTGACGGCGGGAGCGGCCCCGATGGAAGTGATCGACTCCCGGCCGATCGGGACATCATGGCTGCTGGACGCGCTATGGAAGCGCCTGGACATCGCCGCGGCGATCACCAAGGCCACCGACGGGCGGCGCTTCACCACGAACATGGAACGCGTGCTGTTCGCGCTGGTCGCCAACCGGGCGATCGAGCCGATGAGCAAGCTGTCGGCGGCCGAGTGGGCCAGCGAGGACGCGATCATCTGCGGACTGACCGCGATGGACGAGGACCAGGCGTATCGGGCGATGGACCTGCTGGCCGAGGCCGACACCACCGGCCAGGTCCAGCAAGCGGTGTTCTTCGCCGTCGCGAACCTGCTCAACCTCGAGGTCGACCTGCTGTTCTTCGACACCACCAGCACCTATTTCGAACGCGACGAGGAAGAAGACAGCACGCCCGAGCAGCGCGCCTTCCGCCGCTACGGCAAGTCCAAGGACCACCGCGACGACCTGCCGCAGATCGTGATCGGCCTGGCCGTCACCAAGGAGGGCATCCCGGTGCGGGTGTGGTGCTGGCCCGGCAACACCAGCGACCAGCAGGTCCTGGCCGAGGTCAAAGACGACATGCGGGACTGGAAGCTCGGCCGCGTCATCACCGTGGTCGACCGCGGCTTCTCCAGCACCGACAACCTCGCCTACCTGCGCCGGGCGGGCGGGCACTTCATCGCCGGGATGCGCATGCGCGACGGAGGCGCCCTGGCCGATCAGGCGCTGTCGCGGCAGGGCCGCTACCAGAGCGTCCGCGACAACCTGCGGGTCAAGGAAGTGCGCCTCGACGGTGCCGGCGACGTCCGGTTCATCATCTGCCACAACCCCGACCAGGCCGAACGGGACCGGCACCAGCGCGAGCAGGCCATCGCCCGGATCGAAGCCGAACTGGAGCGGATCGCCGCCCGGCGGGAACGCGATCGGGCCCGGGCTCGGAAGGGGAGCCTGTCGGCTGCGGCCGCCGCCCGCGCCGAAGTCACGCACGTTCGGGCCGAGTGCGCGCTGCGCGACCACCCCACCCTCAAGCGGTGGATCCGCCAGCACAAGAACGGCCGGCTCGTCATCGACCGCGCCAAGGTCAAGGCCGAGGCCAACCTCGACGGCAAGTACCTGCTGGCCACCTCCGACCCCGACATCACCGCCGAAGAGACCGCCCTGGGCTACAAGAACCTCCTGGAAGCCGAACGCGGGTTCCGCGACCTGAAGTCCGAGCTGCTGCTGCGGCCGGTCTTCCACCGGCTCGAACACCGCATCCGCGCCCACGTGCTGATCTGCTGGCTCGCCCTGCTCCTCACCCGTGTCGCGGAGCGTTCCGTCGGGCAAAGCTGGCGCCATATCCGCCGGGAGACCGCCCGGCTCAAGCAGGTCACCCTTGCCGGGGAGGCCGGGACGATCACTCAGACCACTCCGCTGCGGCCCGGTCACAAGGCCATCTACCAGGCACTTTCCATCGCTCCGCCGCCCCGGGTGACAGCCTTCGATCCCGCTTGAGCAAGATCCGGGCAGGCCGGGAGAGCGTAGACACACGCCCTCTCCCGGTCCCGTCGGCGTTCCCGCAGCTCACACACCAGATTCGGCATCATGCGTGACCACCAACTGCGGAACCCGGG
>NZ_CDRNDK010000750.1:0-2016 GCF_977012225.1 Planomonospora algeriensis
GCCGACCTGGTCGCCACCGTGCTGCGCACCGCCGCCCTGTGAGCACCGCACCCGCACCCGCAGAGACCATGCCCCACACCTGGCAGGGACCCCGTGCCCGCACCGGACCCGCACCGGCCAGAACCGGCTGGGACCGGCCAGGGATCACGGCCGACCTCCGCACCGCACCGCGTCCGGCAGGGACCCCGTACCCGGAGCCCCGGGCACCCGAGCGACGGGCATCCGAGCAGACGCCGTCGAGGCCGCCACCCGCACATCCGGGTGGCGGCCTCGACGCGTTCCCGGCCCGGAGACACCGCACCCGGCGGCGGCGGACCCGGAGCGCCACCACCCAGGTGTTTACGCCGTAAACACCTTCCGCGCTGAGGTGTTCTTGCGAAGGCGAATGCTCAGCGGGCCGGCTGCCGCTTGCCGTACTCCTCCGCGGCTGCGAGCAGCACACTCAGCGGGATCATCGCTTGACCGTCCACGAGGCTCGCGACGATCGCCTCGCGGATCAACGCTGTCGGCTTGATGCCCCGCTCCGCCGCTCGAGCACGGACGGCGTCCATCACCGGCTTGGGCAACCGCAGCGAAGTAGTGGTCATCGGGCGTCAACTGGCGTGCTTGAGCTGGTGTACGCGTTGCTTGGACACGCCCATGATCAGTGCGCCGTCCCGTTCGCTGATCCCGGCTGCTGCGAGCTTCTTCGCCACACGGATGGCGGCGGCTTCCCGGGCAGCGCTGACCGCTTTGGCTTGCGCGATCGATTGCTGGTATTGATCCAAGTCCGCAGCCAACTGCTCGTCGATGTCGTACATGTAGGTTACGGCGATCTCAGTCCCCTTGGGAACGTCCAAGATGAACCAGGCGACGGCTTCGGCCTCCTCCTGCAACTCGGCGAGAGTGCGGCCGGTCACACCACCGATTGGAGCGACATCCATCGGAACGGCGGACCAGACCATGAGACCAGTGTCCAGGGTCTGTCCCCGGGTGACCCGGTAGGTCAAGCTGTGCGAGGTCATTCCAGCCAATCCTTTCCGAAGACGGGTTCAAGGGCTGTTGCCAGAGCGGCGAGTGTTTCCGGGCGGAAGTCCCGCAGGGGAACCAGAGCCCGGCCGACGACGACTTGCTGAGCGTCGTACAGGAAGAGCAATCGAGTGGACCTTCCCTGTTCGATCCAGTCGGGACGAAGGTCATGCTGCCGTGCAAGGACGTAGATCCGGTCTCGGATCTCTTGGTAGGTCCACAATGTCACGCTGGCAGCCTAGCTTTGTTGGCGGAGCGGTGCCATTCAAACTTGGCACTCTTGTGGTCGGACGCCTGGATCGGGTCGAGACGCTGTTCCTGACGCTCTTTCGTCGCGCGATCGTCCTCCGGTATCTGCCGGTGAAAGGCCTGGGCGATGTACCCGTAGGGGCGTGGTCCGGCCGTTCGTGCCTTGCTCGCCAGTGTTTACGGCGTAAACAGCGGTTGGGCGATGGCGACCTCTTCGGATCCGGCTGACAGTCATGAGGACGCGGATCTCGGATGAAGTCCGGTCTACCGCCGTACTCGGTGGAACGGCGCCGAGGCAGCCGCTGCTGCTTCCGGTAGTGGCTGACCCCGAGGTGAAGGCCGCACGTCTGCCGATCTCGCAGCCGGTGCTTTCACGGCTCTTTCGAGGACCCGGGATCGCCGGTGGTGTCGGGACTTTAGGGTTTCCGGCCCCCTGCAACCGGGCCGCACCCCTGCCGCACTGGGACCGCTACGTCCGGACGGCTTACTGGATGTCGAAGGCCGCTGCAGCAGGGCTTTCACCGGTCCCGCCCGAGCCCCTCCGGGAGCTGGAACGGAACCGGAGCCCTGTAGCCGAACGAAGGAACCGCCTCCATGACTTTCGCCGCCCGCCTCACCACCAGCGCCCGCCTCCTCACCGCCACCCTGGGTCTGACCCTGACCGCCGGACTGAGCATGGCCACCGCCGGTACGGCGAGCGCGGACACCGGCGAGACCGGTGAGCAGGTCATGCTCCAGGGCTCGACCACCGCCTCCTAC
>NZ_CDRNDK010000751.1:0-2015 GCF_977012225.1 Planomonospora algeriensis
TGCTCCGCCGCGGCCGCCGCCTGCTCGTCGCCGGTTCGGCGGCGGGAGCGGCAGGCCCGGCGGGATCAGCGGGGCCGGAGACCGTCGGACGGCGGCTGACCTCGATCGGCTCGTCGGTCACGCAGCCGGACCGGTCGGTGAGCGACCGCTACGACCTGTGGCGGACCGCCGTGGGGATCTGGCGGGACCACCCCCTCACGGGAGCGGGACCGAGGGGGTTCCCGGCCTTCCGCGACGCCCACGCGCCCCTCGGCCTGTCGTCGGGCAGCGACACCGCCGACCCGGTGAGCGGCTTCCGGCGGCAGCCGCTGCTGTCCCCGCACAACATGTACCTCCTCGTGCTGAGCGAGCAGGGACTGGCCGGGCTCACGGCCTTCTGCCTGTCGCTGGGATCTCTGACGGTCTGGTCGGTCCGCCGCGTCCGCCGCGTCCGCCGCGTCCGCCGCGTCCGCGATGTCCGCAGTGCTCGTGATGTCCGCCGCGTTCGTGATGTCCGCAGGGTTCGCAGCGTCGGCGATATCCGCGCTTTCCGCGGTGTTCACGGTGCCCGCGCTTTTCACGGTGCCCGCGGTGTTCCCGGCGCGGCCCGCCCGCCGTACCCTCCGTCCGGGCCGTTCCCCCCGGACCGCGCCCTGGGGCTGGTCGCGGCGGGCTTCCTGACCTGGCAGCTCATCGACTTCGCCTACTCCGACATCGGCGGCGCGCGACCCTGGTGATGTCCGTGATGCTGGGCCTCGCCCTGCGCTGGGCCGCCTCGGGCGCGCCCGCGGGACCCCTCCCTGCGGACCCCGGGCGGTGCCGATGATCCGGACCGTCCAGCCGAACCGCCCCCGGCCCGGCGCCTCCCCGTTCCTGCGCGCCGCCACCGTCACGGCGGTCCTCGTCGCGCTCGGCTCCCTCCTCGGGTTCACCCGCGACCTCCTCCTCGCCCGGTTCTTCGGCGCGACCCACCGCACGGACGCCTTCCTGCTCGCCTGGACCGTGCCGGAGACGGCGGCGCCGCTGCTCATCGAGGGCGCGATGGCGTTCCTGCTGGTCCCGCTCTTCAGCCGGGCCGTGGAGCGGCGCGACGACATCCAGCGGGTGGTCTCCGCCACACTGCCGCACGTCCTGGCCGCCCTCGTCCTGGTGACCGCCGCGACCTTCCTCGGGGCGCCGCTGCTCGTCGAGGTGCTGGCCCCCGGTTTCGCCGATCCGCACCTGGCCGTGCGGTGCACGCGGATCACCTCGGTCACGGTGCTGCTGTTCGGGCTGGCGGGGTACCTGAGCGCGGCCCTGCGCGCGCACCAGGTGTTCGGCCCGCCGGCGGCGATCTACGTCGCCTACAACGTGGGCATCATCGCGTGCGTCGCCGCCTTCCACGACCGGCTGGGGGTGACCGGCGCGGCGCTCGGGGTGGCGCTGGGCGGCCTGCTCATGGTGGCCGTGCAGACGCCCGCCTTCCTCCGGCACGTCGGGCCGCCCCGCGGGCTGCCGGCGGCGGGGCTGGTCTCCCTGGGCGCGTTCGCGCCGATCGCCGCGTTCACCCTGCTGCGCCAGGGCCAGGTCTACGTGGAGCGGTTCCTCGCCTCCTCGCTCCCGGCCGGCTCCATCTCGCACCTGAACTACGCGCAGAAGATCGCCCAGGTGCCGATGGTGCTCTCGCTCATCGTCGTCACGGTCTCGTTCCCCGCGCTCGTGCGCTCCATCACCGCCGGGGACCTGCCCGCCGCCCGCCGCCGGATCACCGGCGACCTCGGGCTGTCCGGCACGATCGTGCTGGCCGCCGCCGCCTTCCTCGTCGCGTTCTCCCCGGAGATCGTGGCGCTCCTGCTGGAGCAGGGCGAGTTCACCGGGGCGGACACGGAGGCGACCGCGCGGATCATGCGCGTCTACGCGCTGGGGCTGCTCGGCCAGACGGTCGTCGGGGCCGCCTCCAGGGTGTTCTTCTGCTCCGGGCGCCGTCCCGGTATCCCGCCGCCGCCATGGCCGCGGGCCTGGCCGCCACGGCCGCCCTGGCTTCCCTGGCCGTCGCT
>NZ_CDRNDK010000752.1:0-2011 GCF_977012225.1 Planomonospora algeriensis
GGGCGGCGGCTGGAGGGCGCCCGGGCCGCCGTGCAACTGGCCGACGTCGAGCGCCGGCTGGCCGAGCGGCGGACCCGGCTGACCGAGCTGACCGCGGCGCTGGCCGAGATCTCCCCGGCGGTGGCGGAGGCCGAACGGCGGGCGGGCGCGCTGGACTTCCGCTCCCGGACCAGGAACATGGAGATCGAGCGGCTGGAGGGCCTGCGGGCCCGGCACGAGGCCGAGCGGGCCCGGGTCGCGGCGCAGGCGGCCTCGGTCGAGGCGGAGCGCGAGGCGCTCGGCCTGGAGGCGCTGACCCGCGAGTGGGGCGGCACCGCCGAGCAGGCTCGCGAGTGGCTGCGGGAGCTGCCCGAGGCCGAGCGCCCGCTGACCGCCGAGGAGTGGTGGCGGGCCGCCGAGCGCGGCCTGGACGAGGCCCTGCGCGACACCTTCCCCGGCGAGGAGACCGAGATGCCGGAGGAGCTGCGGTTCCTGATCCGGCAGCGGACCGAGCCCGGCGCGGGCCGGACGGCACGGGAGCAGGCGACCTTCCCCGGCGTGTGCGCGGCGCTCTCGTCCTACCTGCGCGGCCAGGAGGAGTACGAACGGCACCAGCGCCGCCAGATCGAGGCCCAGCTCACCACCCGGCAGCGCGACCTGGCCGTCGCCGCCAAGGGCGCCGAGGAGGCGGCCCAGTCCACCGCCGTGCACCGGGCGGCGCTCACCGCGGCGATCAGGGCGCGGCTGACCCGGGTGGCCGAGGAGTTCGACAAGCTGGACACCTCCTACGGCGGGTACGGCGCGACGCTGGAGTTCCCGGTCCCGGCCGCGCCCGCCGACCCCGAGCAGCGCTGGGCCTGGCGGGTGACGCCCAAGTGGCGCCGGGGCGAGGGGCAGTCCTTCGTGCCGTACAACCGCAGGGCCAACACCGCGCTGATGGACGAGAAGGCCGTGAAACTGGTCTGCGCGGCGGCGATCGCCTCCTCAGGCGGCGGTCACCTCTGCCTGGTCCTGGACGAACTGGGCCGCAACCTCGGCAAGGAGCACCGGCGCGAGGCCGTGGCGCTGTTCCGGCGGATCGGCGAGACCTACGGGATCACGGTGATCGGCGCGCTCCAGGACGACATGGAGCCCTACGCGGTGGACGCCTGCGGGCAGTACGTCAAACTGCGCCGCTCCTCCGACGCCATGCCGTACAACGAGCCTCCGGTGATCATCGGCCATGACCGGCACGCCGAACGGGTCCGGGCGCTGATGTCGTCCGTCAGCCGTCCCCCGGTCCCGGTGGAGTGACCCGGCCGGCCCGCCGGACGCCCTCGGCGGTGCGGCGGGCCGGGTCCGGATCTCCACCGGGATCCACCGGCGCGGCTCCGGGCCCCGCCCACCGGTCCGTCACTGGCGGATCGTCACTGGCGGATCGTCGAGCCGTGGCGCTCCTTGCGGACGTGCAGGCGGGCCGGGATGCGGGTGCGCAGCTCGCCGACGTGGCTGACGATGCCGACGGCCCGGCCGCCGTCGCGCAGGCCGTCCAGGATGTCCAGGACGCCGTCGAGGGTGTCCTCGTCGAGGGTGCCGAAGCCCTCGTCGACGAAGAGCGTGCCGAGCTCCACTCCCCCGGCCTCCGCGGCGACCACGTCGGCCAGGCCGAGGGCCAGCGCCAGCGAGGTGATGAAGCCCTCCCCTCCCGACAGGGTGGCGGGGTCGCGGTCCACGCCGGTCCAGCCGTCGAGGATCCGCAGGCCGAGCCCGCCGCCCGACCGGCTCCGGTCGCCCGCCGCGCGGCGCAGGTCGTGCTGGAGGAGGTAGCGTCCGCCCGACATGTGCTCCAGGCGCTCGTTGGCCGAGGCGACCACCTGGCGGAGCCGCTCACCCAGGACGTAGGACGACAGCCGCATGCTCCACTGGTTGTCGGCGGAGTTGCCACTGGTCAGCGCGGCGAGGCTCTCGGCGAGGCGGTGCCGTTCGGCGGCGGGCCGCCAGCGGTCCAGGCATCCGGCCAGCTCGGTGCGGAGCGCGGCCAGCCGGTCGCGGC
>NZ_CDRNDK010000753.1:0-2010 GCF_977012225.1 Planomonospora algeriensis
GACCGCCGCCGTCCGGCGCCGTCCGGCGGCACGGTGTCGCCCGCCTCGGGCGGAGGTTCCGGCGCGGCCCTGCGGCTCCCCTCCGGGAGGATCTCCCGCGCGGGCACCCGCCCGCCGAGCAACCGCATCAGGGCGCCCGCCGCGGTGGGCCGCCGGGCGGGCTCCTTGTCCAGGCAGGCGCTCACCAGCTCGCGCAGCTCGCCGTCCAGCTCCGCCGCCTCGCCCAGGTCCGGAGACCCGTTCAGGATCCGGTTGATCACCATGGGCGTCGGCCCGGTCCCGAACGGGGGCCGGCCGGTGGCGGCGCAGACGACGGTGGAGGCCCAGGCGAACATGTCCGCGGGCGTCCCTGCGCCCGACCCGTCGAACTGCTCCGGAGCCATGTAGGGCGGCGTGCCGATCAGCTCGCCGGTGCCGGGGGCGGCGTCCAGCACCCGGGCTATCCCGAAGTCGATCACCCGCGGCCCGTCCCGGCCGAGCAGCACGTTGGCCGGCTTGAAGTCCCGGTGCACCACCCCGGCCTGGTGGACGGCGGCCAGCGCGGTGAGCGTGCCGAAGACCAGCCGGACCAGCTCGGCCCCGTGCAGTGCGCCGCGCTCCTCGATCACCTGGGCCAGGCTCGGCCCGTCGACGTACTCGGTGACGAGGTACGGCAGGCCGCCGGCCACCCCCGAGTCCACCACCTGGGCGGTGCAGAACGCCCGGACCCTGCGGATCAGCCCGGCCTCGGCGAGGAACGGCTCCAGGTCGCCGGCCGTACTCCGGTGGAGGACCTTGACCGCGACGCGCTCGCCCCCGGCCGACTCCGCGAGGTACACCACGCCCTGCCCGCCCGCGCCGAGCCTGCCGAGCACGCGGTAGCCCGCCGGCAGCTGCGGATCCTCGGCGGAGAGGTGCGCGGAGGGGGTCATCGGCAGGGGGCCGTCAGCGCGGGGTGACCGGGTCGAACCTGAGGAAGGCGTCCGGTTTCCCGGGTGTCTCGACCAGCGTGCGCTCGACGGCGCCGAGGAGGTCCACGATCTGGTAGCGGACGCCCTTCTTGTACGGGACCCGCACGATGACGTGCTGCTCGTTGAACCAGCCGTGCCACTCCGCCTTGGCGGGCAGCGTGACGGTCGCCCGCCGGTCGCCCGCCTGGGTGCTCCAGACGCACAGGGTGCCGTCGCCCTTGGGGCAGAGGGTGGCGAAGAGGGCGCCCGAGGGGGAGAACCAGGTGGTGCTCTGCGGGCTGCCCACCCAGTGCAGGGACCTGGTCACCCGCCCGGACGTGTCGTAGACGTTGATCCCGGTCCGCTTCCCGTCCGAGAACCCGCGGGCGATCCGGCCGTCGGGCATGAAGGTGAACGGCCGCGCCGCGTCGTCGAGGTACTCGGTCTCCACGGTGGCGGCGGCGCGGGAGACCGGGTCGACGAGCACGAAACCGGTGATCAGCGCTTTCTCCTGGTCCACGATCGACAGCAGCAGCCGGGAGCCGTCACGCGACCAGACCGGGAACATCGTCCGCAGGGGCTGCTTGACCGTGGCGACCGTGAACCGCTCCCCGGCGGACGGGCTGATCAGCCCCACATGGTCCTGGTCGGAGTCGATGAACTTGAGGAACGGGTTCAGCGCCGTCCACCCGCCGTTCGGGGACGGCACCACCTCCTCGCCCACGCCGACCTGGCGGAAGCCCCCGGACCGCTCCCGCAGGTAGGAGGTGAACGGCTGCTCGGTCATCAGGTAGGCGCTGAGCTTGACGGGGTCGGACGGGTGCTCGTGGACGGTGACCGACGTGCCGTAGAGCTTGACCTCGGCGTTCGGCTTCCCGACCTTCTCCCAGGCCGCGGCGGTCGGCTGCGCCGTCGTGACGGGGCCGGGGGCGGCGGTGGGCGCCGGGGCCAGCGAACCGCCGGGCGAAGCCGAGGACTCCGGGGCGGCCTGCCGGACCTCCGCCGGCCGTGGCGGCGCCGCCAGGACACCGCCGCGCCGGAGACGGCCGCCACCGCGAGGAAGGCGCCGCCAGCAGCAGGG
>NZ_CDRNDK010000754.1:0-1998 GCF_977012225.1 Planomonospora algeriensis
CGCGGACGGCGGGCGCCCGGCGCGGCCCGGGGCGACGGGCCCGACCGGGCGGGGGAGGGCCGAGGGGACCATGGCTCCGGCGTCGACGGCCACCGTGCGGATCCCCGGGACGGAGATCTCCCTCCACGAGGATCCGGGGGACTCCTGGCGCGTCGCCTCCTACCAGTCGTACCGGGAGGACCGTACGTGGGGGCCCTCGTACCTCCGGGCCCGCGGCGGGACCGCCTTCGAGCGGATCGGCGGCCTCCAGGAGGTCGTGGTCTCTCCCACGGGCGCCCACGCCGTGGTCAGCCCGCACGTCAAGACGGACCTGGGGACGTTCGACCAGGTCCGGATCCTGGACCGGGCCACCGGGCGGGAGACCACGGTGCAGACGGCCGGACGGCCGGCTCAGACCCGCTATCCCCGCTGGTCGCCTGACGGCACCCGGGTGCTGCTCACCGCCTTCCGGACGGAGGGGCAGGTGCGGATGGGGCGCAGTGAGGGTTTCGTGATCGTGGACGCGGCGGCGGGCAGCGCGCGGATCATCCGGGTCGCCGACGACAACGACGGCCCGCACCCCTACGCCTGGGGGCCCGACGGGACGACCGTGATCCAGCGGGCCCCCGGCGGGGCGGTCCGGATCCGGAACCTGGACGGGACGCCCGTCCGCACGCTGAGCGCGGTCGGTGAGGCGACCGGGGACGACGTCGCGGTCTCGCCGCTGGGCCCCGTGGTCACCACCGTCTGCCCCGGCGAGCCGGAACAGGTGTGCCTGTGGGACTACACCACCGGGACGCGCAGGGCCGCGGTGCGGCTCCCCGGGGGAGCGGTGTTCGGCGGCTGGCTGGGCGGGCGGAACCTCCTGGCCACCAGGATCAGGCAGGGAACCGGGGAGGTGGTCATGCTCGGCCTGGACGGTGCGGTGGTGCGCGTCCTGGCGAGGGGACCCGCCGCCGAACTCCGCAGGATCGCTCTCTCGTTCGCCTCCGGCTGACGGCCCCCCCCGTGCGGGCCACGACCACTCCCGGCACGCGTCGGGCGCTCGGCGTGCGCGGGGCCCGCCGCGGGGCGGTCAGGAGCCGTTCAGCCGCCCGGACACGGCGCGGACGGCGTTCTGCAGCCCGGCGTCGCCCGGCACCTCCTGGATGAAGTACCACCAGAAGCCGCCGCCCAGGCTCCAGTCGTAGCCGAGCGCCGCCGCGTAGTAGTGCCCGGCCAGCGCCCGCCGGGCCGCCGCGGTGTCGGCGGCGTCGAACGCCCAGTACGCCTTGGTGGTGTCCGCGCTCCAGTAGCCGAGCTCCCCGAGCGCGACCTTCTGCTCCGGGAACTCGGCGTGCAGGGCGTTCATCACCTGGTCGAAGGCGAGGCCCAGCGGCGCGTCCTCGGCGTAGACCGAGAGCGCCACCACGTCGACGTCCTTCCGCACCGGGGCGGGCAGGTTCTCCCTGGCCCAGGTGAAGACGGACCACCGGGCGGCGTCGGTGCCCAGCTGCCAGTAGAGCGTCACGACGACCTTCGCCCGCGGCCGGGCCGCGCGCACGTAGGCGGCCGCGTCGGCGACCTTGTTCGTGATCCGGTCGTCGTCCGCCACCGGCCGCTGGCCCCGGCAGCCGCCGTCCACCCAGCAGCCGTTGACCTCGTTGCCCACCTCCCACGCCTCGATCTCCGGGTAGGCGTCGACGTAGGCCTTCATCCGGGCCAGGTAGGCGGCTCGGGTGTTCTCCCGGGCGAAGGCCGAGTCCAGCGGCTGGCCGAGCACCTTCAGCCCGGCGGCGCGGGCGGCCCGCACCGCGGCCCGGTAGTGCTCGGGGTCGCCGCGGTCCTCGTCCGGCTCGAAGACGATCCGCACCCAGCCGTCCGGCCCGGTCAGCCAGCGCGCCAGCTCCGGCCGCCCGCGGTGCCCGGAGACCTCGGTCACGGTCAGGCCCGTCCAGGTCTCGGCGCGCGCGCGCCGCGGCGAGGCGGGGCCGTACGTCGCTGAGCATCAGGTCGTTCGCGGTGTGCGAGGGCGTCCAG
>NZ_CDRNDK010000755.1:0-1988 GCF_977012225.1 Planomonospora algeriensis
CGTCTCCGGCCGCCCGCCGGAGCTGCCCGGCGTCGAGCGCATGATCGGCCTGTTCATCAACACGCTGCCCGTCCGGGTACGGCTCCGCCCCGGCGAGACCCTGTCCGGGTTGCTGGCGCGCGTCCAGGCCGAACAGGCCGAGCTGCTGCCCCACCACCATCTCGGCCTGGCCGAGATCCAGGGTCTCCACGGCGCGGGCCGGCTGTTCGACACCATGACGGTCCTGGAGAACTACCCCGCGGGCACCGCCGCGACGGAGATCACCGGAGGGCTCCGGCTCGCCGGGGCCGGGGGGACCGACGCCACGCACTACCCGCTCGCCTTGGCCGTCACCGGCGGGCGGTCCGTCTCCCTGCGCCTGGACCACCGGTCCGACGTCTTCCCCCCGGACGAGGCCGGGCGGCTCCTGGACCGGCTCGTCCGCCTGCTCGAAACCGTGGCGGCGGACCCCGACGTGCCGCTGACCCGGCTCGACCTGCTGACCGACGGCGAACGCGCCCTCGTCCTGGCGCCGCCGGAACGGGAGGCGTTCCCGCCGGAGGGGAGCGTGGTGAGCGCCTTCGCCGCGCAGGCGGCCCGGACCCCGGACGCCGAGGCGGTCGTGGCGGACGGGGAGAGCCTGACCTACGCCGAGCTCGACCGGAGGGCCGCCCGGCTCGCCCGCCGGCTGGCCGCGCTCGGCGTGCGTGCGGAGACCCCGGTCGCGGTCCTGCTGGACCGCTCGGCGGAGGTCGCCGTGGCGACCCTGGCGATCGCCAGGGCCGGCGGGGCGTACGTGCCGCTCCACCACGGCCACCCGCCCGGCCGGATGAGCTGGGTCATGGCCGACACCGGCGCGCCCGTCCTGATCACCGACCGCGACCCCGGCTTCGCCTGCGACGCCGCGGTGCTCCGCCTCGACGTTCCGGACCGCCCCGACGCTCCGGACATTGAGGATGATACGGACTATTCGGGCGCTCTGGACCGTGAGGGTGATTCAGACTGCCTCGACGCTCTGGACCGCGAGGACGCTACGGACACCGGGCCCGGGGCGGACCCGGTGCGGGCCCGGATCCACCCCGACCGGCTCGCCTACGTGATCTACACGTCCGGTTCGACGGGCACCCCCAAGGGCGTGGCCGTACGGCACCGGGACGTCCTGGCCCTGGCCGCCGACCACCGGTGGACCGGGCGGCACCGGCGGTTGCTGATGCACTCGCCGCACGCCTTCGACGCCTCCACCTACGAGCTGTGGGTACCGCTGCTGACCGGCGGCACGGTCGTCGTCGCGCCGCCCGGCGAGCTGGATCCCGGCCGTCTCCGGGACCTGGTGGCACGGCACCGGCCGACCGCCCTGTTCATCACGACCGCGCTGTTCAACCTGGTCGCCGAGGAGGACCCGGGCGCGTTCGGCGCGCTGGAGGAGGTCCTCACCGGGGGCGAGGCCGCCTCGCCGGAGGCGATGCGCCGGGTGCTCCGGGCCTGCCCGGACACGGTGCTCGGACACGTCTACGGCCCCACCGAGACCACGACCTACGCCACCTACCACGCCGTCCGAGCCGTCCCGGACGCCTCCGCGCCGCCCATCGGCCGGGCCCTGGACGGCATGCGCGCCCACCTGCTCGACGGCCTCCTCCGGCCGGTCCCGCCCGGCGCGATCGGCGAGCTGTACCTGTCGGGCGCGGGACTGGCCCGCGGCTACCTGGGCCGCCCCGCCCTGACCGCCGAGCGCTTCACCGCCTGCCCGTACGGCACGGGCGAGCGGATGTACCGGACCGGCGACCTGGCCAGGTGGACGGCCGGCGGCGAGCTGGAGTACGTCGGCCGGACCGACGCCCAGGTCAAGATCCGGGGTTTCCGGATCGAGCCGGGAGAGGTCGAGGCGGCGCTGCTCCGGCATCCGTCGGTCGGCCAGGCGGCGGTGGTCGCGCGGGACGACCGCCTGATCGCTTACGTCACCGGCCCCGCGGCCCCGCCCGCCCGCCGACCCCGCCGACTCATCGTCCGGC
>NZ_CDRNDK010000756.1:0-1986 GCF_977012225.1 Planomonospora algeriensis
CGCACGCGCGCGCGGAGCGTCCCGCGGCGCTCCCGCGCCGGGCCCGCCGGGGCGGCTCAGTCCCGGGCGTGCTCCCAGTAGGGGTCGCGGTAGAGCACCACGGTGGTGCCGCGCAGCAGCTCGTCCGGGGCCGAGACCAGCACGAGCTCGCCCGCCGCCTCCAGGCTCCGCAGGACGTCGCGCACGCGGGGGCCGACCGGCAGCCGGCCCACCGGCAGGCCCAGGGCGTCCCGGACGGCGTCGGCGACCTGGGAGAGCCGGAACGGCCCGGGCAGCAGAGCGATCAGCGCGCGGACGACGTCGACGGTGATCACCGCCTCGGCCTCGGCGCAGGCGAGCTGCCACTGCAGCTGTGCCTTGCGCCGCCCGCTCCCGGCGCAGGAGGTGCAGGGCTGGGCGTAGTCGGGCACGACCTGCTCGGTCCCGGAGCCCAGACAGGTGGTGCACTGGTCGGTCTCCATCGCGTGCAGCTCGGCCGCCGTCCGGTCGCTCAGCTGCTTGCCGCAGAGGCAGAGATAGACCCGGAAACCGCCGCTGACCAGGGCGAGGTCGTCGGCGTCGTCGGGGATCTCCTCCCACAGCGCGGTGATCGTGTGTTTTCTCATGGTCCCCGCGACTCTACCGACCCGCCCCGGGGCGGGAGCGCCGCCGGGCGTCTCCGGAGGCCGGGGTCGCTACTTTAGGGAGCATGACGACATATCGCGGGAGTGTTCAGCGGGTGTTGCGGTGGCCGGTGAAGTCGCTGCGGGGTGAGGAGATCGAACGGGCGCGGCTCGACGAGCGGGGGATGGCCGGGGACCGGGCCTACGCGCTGGTCGACGAGCGCGACCACCACGCCGGCAGGACGCTGACCGTGCGGCAGCGCCCGGAGATGCTCCACTGGAGCAGCGGTTATCCCGGGGAGGACCAGGCGGGGGAGACCGCGCCGACGCTGACGGCGCCGGACGGGACCGAGTGGAAGTGGGACGACCCCGGGCTCGCCGGTGCGCTGGCGGAGTCGCTGGGGACGCCGCTGCGCCTGCGGGCCGCCGACGGCCAGCAGGACCGGGGGCCCACCGTGCTGGTGACGACCGAAGCCTCCCGGGCCGCGCTGGAGGAGGAGCTGGGCGCGCCGGTGGACCTGCGCAGGTTCCGGCCGAACCTCCACCTGCTCCTGGACGCCCCCGCCTTCGCGGAGGAGGAGTGGACGGCCGGCACCGTGATCACCGTCGGGGACGCGGAGCTGGCGGTGGAGGGCGCCGTGGCGGGGCCGTGCATCAGGTGCGCGGTGCCAGCTGGGACCCGGACGGGCGGGAGCGCTGGCCGCAGCTGCAGAAACATGTCATCGAGCGGCACACTAACAAGTTCGGAGTGATCATGAAGGTGGCCCGCCCCGGCACCGTCCGCCGGGGCGACCCGGTGGCGGCCGCCCCGGTGACCGGGGCGTAGCCGGGGACGGACACGGCACCCTCCGCCCGGAGGGGGCCGTCGTCACGGAGTGAAGCCGTCGCTTCTTCACGTATCGCCGGAGCGGCGGGGGATACGGGGTCTGTTCTCCTGCGTCGTGGCCTGTGGGGTCTCACCGGTCCGGTCGGGGGCCGGGGCGTCGGCGGCGGGCAGCGTGAAGATGAACCGGGAGCCTCCGCCGGGGTTGTCCTCGGCCCGGATCGTGCCGCCGTGCCGCTCGACGATGCGCTTGCAGATGGCCAGGCCGAGCCCGCTGCCGGTATACGGGCCGTTCGCGTGGGCGCGGCGGAAGTTCTCGAAGATCATCTGGTGCTGGCCTGGGGGGATGCCGATGCCGCGATCGGCGATCTCGACGCGGATCCATCCGGGCCGCTCGACCGCGGAGGTGGCGGTGATGCGCGGGCGCTGCCCCGGGGCGGTGTATTTGATCGCGTTGCCGATCAGGTTGTCCAGCAGCTGGCGCAGCAGCGCCGCGTCGGCCCGGACGGCGTCCAGCGGGCCGATGTCGAAGACCGGGCCCGTCCGTGCGGCAGGTCACCG
>NZ_CDRNDK010000757.1:0-1965 GCF_977012225.1 Planomonospora algeriensis
CGGGGAGCGGTTCCCCGTCCTTCCGGGTCCGGCGACGCGCGGCCCGCCACCCGCCCGACGGGGGTCCCCGCCCGGGAGGGCGGGGCGCCGCAGGAGGGATCGTCCGGGAAGCCCGCAGCGAAGCCGTCGGAGAAGTCCTCGCAGAAGCCGTCCCGGGACCCCGCCCCGAAGCCCCCGAAGCCCTCCCCCGAGCCCCCGGAGGAATCCGGCGACGGGCAGGGCCCGCCGGACGGGAAGCAGTCCGGGAACGGCCGAGGCGAGGGCGACGGCCCCGGGAACGGGAATGGCAACGGCAACGGCAACGGCAACGGCAACGGGAAGGACGGCGGCGGGGGCTCGCCCGGTCAGGTCGATCCCGGGAACGGGGCGAACGCCATGGGCGCCAACCCGCCGGGCAACGCCGCGGGCAAGGCCGGAAGGCCTAGAAGTCGCCGCTGACGACCTTGAGGGAGTGCGCCAGGTCGGCGGGGTAGTCCGCGGTGAAACCGACCCACTCGCCCGTCGACGGTGCTCGAAGCTCAGGGAGACCGCGTGCAGCCACTGCCGGGTCACGCCCAGCCGCGCGGCCAGCGTGGGTCCGCGCCGTACAGCATGTCGCCGACGCACGGGTGGCGCAGCGCCGACATGTGGACCCGGATCTGGTGCGTCCGGCCGGTCTCCAGCTTGATGCTCAGCAGCGACGCGGCGCGGAACGCCTCGACCGTGTCGTAGTGGGTGACCGACTCCTTGCCGCCCGCCACGACCGCGAACCGGCCGTCCCCGAAGGGGTGGCGGTCGATCGGCGCGTCGACGGTGCCGCGCAGCGGGTCGGGGTGCCCCTGGACCAGCGCGTGGTAGAGCTTGTCGACGGTGCGCTCCTTGAAGGCCCGCTTCAGGTGGGAGTAGGCGTGCTCGCTCTTGGCCACGACCATCGCGCCGGTGGTGTTGGCGTCCAGGCGGTGCACGATGCCCTGGCGTTCGGCGGCGCCGCTGGTGGCCACCTGGTGCCCGCTGCCCAGCAGACCGCCGATGACGGTCGGCCCGGTCCAGCCCGTGGTCGGGTGGGCGGCCACGCCGACGGGCTTGTTGACGACGATGATGTCGTCGTCCTCGTGGAGGATCGCCATGCCGGGGATGGGCTCGGCCACCGGCATCGGCGCGACGGGCGGCGGCGGCAGCGTCACGTCCAGCCACTCCCCGCCCTGGACCCGGTCGGACTTGGCGGCGGTGGAGCCGTCCACCAGCACGTCGCCGGAGGCGATCAGCTCCGCCGCGCGGGTGCGGGAGAGGCCGAACAACCGGGACAGGGCCGCGTCGAGGCGCTCGCCCTCCAGGCCGTTGGGGATCGGGAGACTCCGCTGGTCAGCCATTGTCGTTCTGCTCCTTCTGACCGGTGTCGCGCGTTCCGTCGATCTGGTAGCCCCGCCAGGCGAGGAAGACCGCGAGGATGCCGCCGCAGACGATCCCCGCGTCGGCGATGTTCCAGACGGGGAAGTGCCCGGGGAAGGTCTCGATGAAGTCGACGACGTATCCCTGGAACGGGGCCTCCCTGCCGAAGCCCGAGGGCCAGCGGAAGACGCGGTCGGTCAGGTTGCCGAGCGCCCCGCCGAGCAGCAGGCCGAGCGTGACCGCCCAGGGCAGGCTGCGCAGGTGCCGCGCGGTGCGCAGGATGGCGATCACCACGGCGGCCGCGACGAACGTGAAGACGATCGTCATGCCGGTGCCGATGCTGAAGGCGGCGCCGGAATTGAAGATCACCCGGAACTGGAGGAGGTCCGGGACGACCACGAGCGGGTCCCGGCCCTCCAGGGTCTTCAGCACGACCGTCTTCGTGACCAGGTCGAGGAGGTAGACGATCGGTGCGATCGTCGCGAGCACGGCGATGCGCCGCGCTCCCGGAGGGGCGACCGGCATGTCCTCGCCCGCGCCCTCACCGCGCCCGGCACCGCCCGACTCACCGTGCGCGGCCTCGCCGCGCACAGTGCC
>NZ_CDRNDK010000758.1:0-1960 GCF_977012225.1 Planomonospora algeriensis
CCCCCGCCAGCCACGGTCCCACCGCGCGCCCGCGTCGCCGAACACCGCGAGGACGCCGAACATCGCGGCGCCGCCGAAGGGGAAACGCGCCGACGCGAGGCTGAACGTCCCCGGCCACAGCAGGCTGACCGCCAGCCCGCACAGCGCGCACCCGGCGAGACTGAGCGCGGGCGCGCGGCGAGCGCGGCCACCAGGTAGCAGACGGCCGCCAGCGACCCGCAGGCGAGCATCGCCCAGGGCAGGCGGATCCGCTCGCCCCACAGGCCGTAGCCGATCCGGCCGATCCCCATGAGCACCGCGAACAGGCACGGACCGGCGAGATCGCCCCAGACCTTGGAGACGCCCAGCCCCTGCTCGGCGAAGAGCGACGACCACTGCGACATGGTCAGCTCGGCGGCGCCCGCGCAGAGCATCATCACCAGCGCCGCCGCGAAGGCGGGGGTCCGCAGCAGCGTCACGAGCGGGGTCCGGTGCTCCTCCGCGACCGTCGCCGGCAGCGGCACCCGCAGGAACAGCACCAGGTTGGCCAGCGGGACCACCGCCCACAGCAGCGGCAGGACCTGCCACGACGAGTCCCCGATCCCCGCCAGCAGCAGCGTCGTCACCAGGACGACGGCGACCTGGCCCCAGCAGTAGAACGAGTGCAGCAGGCTCATCGCGGCGGCCTTCCCCCGCCGCGGGGCGGGCAGCGCGTCCACGACCGGGCTGACCAGAACCTCCAGGAGCCCGCCGCCGATGCCGTACACCACGACCGCCAGGGCCAGCCCCGGGTACGGCGAGGCCGCGGACGGCGCGACAGCCAGGAGGACCAGTCCCGCCACGGCGAACACGTGCGCCAGGACCAACGGCACGCGGTAACCCGTGCGGTCCACCACCTTGACCGCGACCAGGTCGGTGACGAGCTGGGTCGCGAAGTTCAGCAGGACCAGGCGGCCGAGCATCTCATAGGGCACCTGGTAGCGGTCCTGGAACACGATGAACAGCAGAGGCGCCAGGTTGTTCACGATCGCCTGGGTGACGTAGCCGGTGTAACAGGCCCAGCGGGTGTGGTCGAAGGTCACCGATGTCTTCCAGAGGCCGGAGGCGGAACGGGCACACCGCTCCCGCGGCGACAAGGCGTATCGGACTATCGACCCGAAAAAGCCGGATATAATCCTATACGCGACAGATCAGAGGGCACCATAACGACCGGGCGGAGATCCGCACATGTTCCGGCCTCCGTCCCTGCATCACGACCCGACCTCACGGCTCCGCCCTCCCGACACTCCGGTGAAGCGGCTCAGGGACCGGCGTCGCGGGCGAGCAGGGCGGCCTGGACCCGGTTGGCGCAGCCGAGCTTGGTCAGGACGCGGCTCACATAGGTCTTGATGGTCGCCTCGCTCATGTTCAGCCGCAGGCCGATCTCCGCGTTGGACAGGCCCTCGGCGACCAGGCCGAGAACCTCCGCCTCGCGGGGCGCCAGCGCCGTCAGCCGCTCGGCCGCCTCCCTGCGGCGCTCGGCCTCCACCGGCGTGACCATGCCCAGCACCATCCGGGTCACCGCCGGGGAGAGGTAGGCGTCGCCGCGATGCGCCGCGCGGACCGCGTGGATCAGCTCCTCCGGGGTGCAGTTCTTCAGCACGAACCCGGACGTGCCGTTCTGCAGCGCGCGCAGCACGTTCGGCTCGGCGCCGAAGGCGGTGAGCACCACGGTCCGCAGCCCCGGCAGGCTCCGGCGCAGTTCCCCGATCGCGCTCAGCCCGTCCAGCACCGGCATGTCGATGTCGACCAGCGCCACGTCGACGCGGTGCCGGAGCGCCTCCTCCACGGCCGCCCTGCCGTCACCCGCCTCCGCGACGACCTCGATGTCGCCCGCCGACTCCAGCACGGTGCGGATCCCGGCCGTGATCAGCGGCTCGTCGTCGGCGACCAGCACCCTGATCACCCCCGGCGGCCGCCCCGCCGATCCCCCCTGCCCGCC
>NZ_CDRNDK010000759.1:0-1960 GCF_977012225.1 Planomonospora algeriensis
GGGCAGCGCCCCGGCCCGGCCGGGGCGCTGCCCGAGGGGGCCACGCCGCAGCAGATCGCGCAGGAGCTGCTCAAGAGGGCCGACGCCGACACCGCGGTCGGCGTGACCAGCAGCGAGAAGGTCGCCGGCCGCGACGCCTACCAGCTCACCCTCGCCCCCAAGGACGCCTCGTCCCTGGTGAGGGAGATCAGGCTGGCGCTCGACGGGGAGACCCTGACCCCCCTGCGGGTCCAGGTCTACGCCGAGGGCTCGGCCGAACCGGCCTTCGAAGTGGGCTTCACCACGGTCACCTTCACCCCGCCCGCCCCGGAGAACTTCACCTTCACCCCGCCGCCGGGCGCCGAGGTCGAGGAGAAGTCGCTCTCCGACCTCGCTCCCGGGCTCGCGGAGCGGCAGGACAAGGAGAAGGAGATGAAGGAGGAGGCCGAGATCGTCGGCGCGGGCTGGACGGCGGTCGCCGTGCTGCCCTTCTCCCGCGGGACCTCCAGGAAGGGAAGCCGGAGCAGGCCGCCGGGGACGCGGCCGCCGTGGCCGAGGCCCTGCTGAAGTCCGCCACCCCGGTCAGCGGGACGTGGGGCAGCGGCAAGGTCATCCGGACCAAGCTGGTCTCCGCGCTGCTCACCGATGACGGGCGGCTGCTCGTCGGGGCGGTCACCCCCGAGAAGCTGGTCGAGGTGGCCGGCCGGAAGTGAGCGTGACCCCGGGGGCGCCCAGCGCGGCGTCCCCGCCTCCCGCCCAGGACCGGACGACCGAAGGAGCGCCCGTGGTGACCGTCCGCACCGACCAGACCCCCCGCCCGGACAGACCCGTCCCGGGGGAGGAGACCGCCCGCACCGGTGAGAACGCAGGGCCGTCTCCGTCCGCCGCCGCCCCGTCTCCGGGATCCCCGGCGTCTCAGGGGGACCACGCGATCGTGATCCGGGGCCTGACCAAGCGCTTCCGCGGCGGGCAGGTGGCCGTGGACCGCCTCGACCTGGCCGTGCCGCGCGGCTCGGTCTTCGGCTTCCTCGGCCCGAACGGCTCGGGCAAGACCACGACGATCCGCATGCTGCTCGGGCTCGTCGCCCCGACGGAGGGCGACTGGGAACTGCTCGGCACGCCGATGCCGGGCGGGATCGGCGCCGTGCTGCCCCGGGTGGGGGCGCTGGTCGAGGGGCCGGCGTTCTACCCCTACCTGTCGGGCGAGGCGAACCTGCGCCGCTACGACGCCGCCGACCCGGCCGCCGACCCGCGCACCGCCGCGAGCCGGATCGGACTCGCCCTGGAGCGGGTCGGGCTGACCGCGGCGGCCCGCAAGCGCTACCGCGCCTACTCGCTGGGCATGCGGCAGCGGCTGGCCATCGCCGCCGCGCTGCTCGGCCCGAGGGAACTGCTCATCCTCGACGAGCCGACCAACGGGCTGGACCCGCAGGGCACCCGCGAGGTGCGCTCGCTCGTCGCGGAGGTCGCCTCCGGCGGGACGACCGTCTTCGTCTCCTCCCACCTGCTGGCGGAGATCGAGCAGATGTGCACCCACGTCGGCGTCATGCGCGCCGGCCGGCTGGTGGCCGAGGGCCCGGTCGCCGAGCTCCGGGCGGGGGAGGAGGCCAGGATCCGGGTGGAGACGCCGGACCCCGCCGCGGCCGCCGCCGTACTGGCGGGGCTCGGCCTGACGGAGATCCGGACCGGTACGGCGGAGGCCGGTGCGGCGCTCGGCGCGCTCCCGCCCGAGCGCGTCACCGCCGCACTGGTGACCGGCGGCGTCGCGGTACGCGGGCTGGCCGTGCACCGGCCGAGCCTGGAGGACGTGTTCGTGGGGCTGACCGGGGAGGGCTTCGATGTCGACGGTTGAGACGACGGAGACGGTGGCGGGAACGGCGGTTGAGACGGCGGCGGGAACGGTGGCGGGAAAGGCGGTGGGGGCGTCGGCGGTGACCGGGGCGGGAGCCGGAACGGCGGCCGGGACGCGGACCGGGGCTCC
>NZ_CDRNDK010000760.1:0-1957 GCF_977012225.1 Planomonospora algeriensis
CGGTCGCCGGCGGACTCCGGACGGGCCCCGGACCGGCCGGCCCCGGGCGGCCGGCCCGGCACCTACACCAACCCGGTCAGCGGCTCCTTCTCCGACACCTTCGCCGATCCGGCGATCGTCCGGGGCGAGGACGGCTGGTGGTACGCCTTCGGGACCAGCGACCCCCTGCGCGAGGGCGAGGGGACCCGCCACCACCTGCCCATCTCCCGCTCGCGGAACCTGGTCGACTGGTCCTACGTCGGCGACGCCTTCACCGAGCGGACCCTGCCCGCCTGGGCCGACACCGCGGCGGGCGCGAGCCTGTGGGCACCGGACATCCGGCGCGTGGGCGGCGAGTACCGCCTGTACTACGTGGTCACCCAGACCACCGTCACGCCGGAGACCGGCGACAACGCGATCGGGATGGCCACCGCGCCGACGCCGGCCGGCCCGTGGACCGACTCGGGCGCCCCGGTCGTGGGGCCGCGCAGGGGCGCCGGCGCCTCCGGCGACTTCAAGTGGACCTTCGACCCCAGCCACGCCGTCGACACCGACGGGACCGAGTACCTGGTCTACGGCTCCTACTACGGCGGGATCTTCATCACGCGCCTCGACCCCACCGGCAGGAAGGCCGTGGGCGAGCCGACGATGATCGCCATCGACAACAAGTTCGAGGGCGGCTACCTGGTGCGCCGCGGCGGCTACTGGTACCTGTTCGCCTCCTCGGCCGACTGCTGCGCCGGGCCGGCCACGGGCTACAGCGTCTACGCCGGGCGCTCGCGCGCCATCACCGGCCCCTACCTCGACCGGGAGAAGGTGCCGCTGACCGCCTCGCGGGCGGGTGGCACGATCGTCATCGCGCCGAACGGCAACCGCTGGGTGGGCACCGGCCACAACGCCGTCGTGGCCGACCCCGCCGGCCAGGACTGGCTGGTGTACCACGCCATCGACCGCGCCGACCCCTACCTCGACGAGCCGTTCGGGATCAACGAGCGGCCCATGCTGATCGACCGGCTCGACTGGATCGGCGGCTGGCCGACCGTCCGCGGCGGCGCCTGGGCCTCGGATGACCCGCAGCCGGCGCCCGGCCGCACCGGCCCCGTGAAGGTCGCGCCCGCTCCCCGTCCGGGTCCGGTCGACCGCCGCCGCAGCGACGAGTTCGACGGTACGGGGCTGGGTTCCGGCTGGAGCTGGGTGCGCGGGCCGCAGGGCGAGGTCACCGGCGGGGCGCTGCGCTGGCCGACCCAGGCCGCCGAGCTGAACAGGGAGGACAACACCGCCTCCGTCCTGCTGCGCGAGGCCCCCGAGGGCGACTGGACCGCCGAGACCAGGCTCCGCATCGATCTGGGGACCGACAGCGTCCGCAACTACCAGCAGGCGGGCCTCATCGCCTACGCCGGCGACGACCTCTACACCAAGCTCGTCCACGCGGCGATCTGGAACACCCGCCAGACCGAGTTCGGCAAGGAGATGCCGTACGAGGGCCGGATCGCCTACGGCGGCACGATCGTCGGGCCGCCCGCCGAGGAGACCTGGCTGCGCCTGATCCACCGCGTCGACCGGCGCAACGGCGAGCACGAACTGCGCGCGGCCACCAGCCGCGACGGCCGCAGGTGGGTCCACGGCGGCGTGTGGACCCTGCCGGCCGACGCCGACCTGCGCGTCGGGCTCATCTCGCTGGGCGGCGCGGGCGCCACGGCCGAGTTCGACTACTTCCGCCTGCACCGCCGCTGACCCGCGGTGGAGGAGCGGGGCCGCGCCCCGGAGTCCGGGACGCGGCCCCGCGAGGGGGTCGCGCTGGCGGGACTTCCCGCCGGGTCACGCGGCCACGCGATCGGTCGCGCGGGGTCAGACGCCCGCGGGGACCTTCGCGGTCTCCCGGTCGAGGTGGGCGCGGAGCTGCTCGCCCTCGATGTCGACGTTGGGCAGTACGCGGTCCAGCCAGCGGGGCAGCCACCAGGCGCCGTCGCCGAGCAGG
>NZ_CDRNDK010000761.1:0-1934 GCF_977012225.1 Planomonospora algeriensis
GCTGCTCGCGCTGCTGGCCTCCGCCCTCGACGCCGGCCCGCCCCGGCGGCGTGGTGGCCTACGTGACCTGCTCGCCGCACCTGGCCGAGACGGTCACCGTGGTCGGCGACGTGCTGCGCGGCCGCGACGACGCCGAGGCCCTGGACGCCCGCGCGTACCTGCCGGAGGTCAAGGGGCTCGGCGAGGGCCCGTACGCGCAGTTCTGGCCCCACCGCCACGGCACCGACGCGATGTTCCTCGCCCTGCTGCGCCGCCGCTGACCGCCCGCGGCCTTGCCGCGCCGCCGTTGACCGTCCGCGCGAGACGGCAGGGGCTCCGCCCCTCGGGCGGGGCCGGCCGGGTCCGCGGCGCGGTGTCCGCCGGGTCCGCGGCGCGGCGGCTGCGGTAGGAGCGCATCGCCACCTGCGCCCCGCAGCGCCGCGGGCTGCAGTACGCCGCCGAGCAGTTGCGGGTGCGGTCGTAGAAACCGAGATGGCACGGCGGGTTCCGGCACGCCTTCAGCCGCGCCCAGGTGCCGTTCCTGGCGAGCTCGGCCACGGCCGCGAGCAGGCCGCCGAAGGCTCCGGGCACGCCCTCCTGGGCCGGGACGAGCCGTACGTCGTGCGCGGTGACGACGGGTGACAGGGGGTACAGCGCGCCGCTGCGGCGCAGATAGGCCTCCGCCTCCTGCAGCGTCGTGCCGCCGTCGCCCGGTTCGCCGCCGGGCTGCTCTCCGGCGTGGGCGAGCAGGACCGTGACCAGGGCCTGCCTCAGCTCCCGGGCGGCCGCGGCGTCCGCCTCGGTGACCAGGACCCCCTCGTGGGCCAGCCCGGTCGCGCGCAGCCACCGGGCCGCCGCCGCGGCGTCGGCCAGCCGCTCCTCGCGTCCGTCGATCGGGCGGGTGTTGACGAAGTCGAGCACGAGATCCGCCGCCTCGGGCGGGCTGAGCGGACTGTGCCGTCCCTGATCGGTGACCACGCCCGCCATGATAGCCGGACATTGAACGAAGCCAGTTAGCACATAACCGACATCCATATTCACGGTTGATAGTTAGGAGCTAACGCTGTACGGTCACAACCATGTCGATCAAAGCAGAGACCGTGACCACATCCGCCCCCCGTTCCTGGTTCATCACCGGAGGCTCCTCCGGCATCGGCCGCGAGCTGGCGCTCGCCGCCCTCGGCCGCGGTGACCGCGTCGCCGCCGCGGCCCGGCGCGTCGACGGCCTGGCGGAGCTCACCGAGCGCTTCCCCGGCAGGTTCCTCGCCCTGGAGCTCGACGTCCGCGACGAGGCCGCGGTGCGGCGCGGCGTCGAGCGGGCCGTCACCGGGTTCGGCCGCCTCGACGTGGTGGCGAACAACGCGGGGTACGGCCTCTTCGGGGCCGTCGAGGAGGTGACCGACGCGCAGGCCAGGGCCGTCTTCGACACGAACGTCTTCGGCGTCCTGAACGTGCTGCGGGCCGTGCTGCCGGTGCTGCGGGCCCAGCGCTCGGGGCACGTCCTGCAGGGCTCGTCGGTGTACGGGCAGGTGGCCCACCCGGGGGTGGGCCTGCTGGCCGCGACCAAGTACGCGGTGGAGGGCCTGTCGGACGCCCTGGTCGCCGAGCTGGCACCGCTCGGGATCAAGGTGACGCTGGTCGAGCCGGGCTACGCGGCCACCCCGTTCCTGTCGAACCTCGCCTTCGCCGAGCCGGTGGCCGACTACGACCCGACCGTGCGCGCCGTGCTGAGCTCCCTCGGCGGGCTGCCGCCGGAGGCGTTCGCCGACCCTGCCGAGGTGGCCCGGGCGGTGCTGGCCGTGGTGGACGCCGACCGTCCCCCGCTCCGTCTCACACTGGGCGGCCAGGCCGAGGACGACGTGCGGGCCGCTCTCGCCGCACGGCTGCGCGACCTGGACGAGTGGGCGGCCGTGACGCGGGAGGTCGGCCGGGCGCCGGTCGCCTCCTGACCTCCG
>NZ_CDRNDK010000762.1:0-1931 GCF_977012225.1 Planomonospora algeriensis
GGCCGAATTCCTACGTGCGCCGTCAAGCGCCGTTGAGGCCGTCCCGGATCATCGCTTACCCCGTGAACTATCGCGGCATATGCCCCTACCTGCGAGTTCTCGTTCAGAGTAACTTTCGGTCACTAATGCGGCAAATCGATCACCGTGTTCTTTACCGAACGCGGCGCGGGCCCTGCGGCGCCCGCCGTACGGCCCGCGCCCGGTCCTACAGGGCGCTCGCGGGCACGAACGTGTAGCCCAGGGCCTTGATCCCGTCGATGATCTCGCCGAGCCGCCGGGGGCCGAGGTAGGGGTGGTAGAAGAAGCTGGCCACCCCGTCGCGGACGACGAGGTTGGCCTCGGCGGCCTCGACCAGGTCGGCCGGGAGCACCGACGGGTGGTTGTTGTAGCCGGTGGGGATGAGGTTGCCGAGGTTCTCCGGGATCACCTTGGAGCCGTAGACGTCGGTGACGGCGTAGGGGAAGAACTGCCCGGCCGAGTGGTCGTACCGTACGGCGGTGCCCGACAGCGTGCCGGCGAAGTACATGCCGCGCTCGTAGCGGGCGGGGAAGCGCGAGCGCACCGCCCGGTAGTCCTCGGCCGATCCGGCGTAGTGCGGGAACTCGAAGACCGTCGGCACCGGCAGGCCGCAGGCGCGGAACTCCGCCGCCGCGGCGTCCAGGCGGCCCTGCGCCCAGGCGAAGGAGTCGCCGGGGACGGGACCGTCGTAGATCACGTAGTCCTTCTCGTCGACGTGGGTGGCGTAGAACTCGAAGTCGTCGCCGCTGGCGCCGTTGTAGGGGTTGGCCTTGGTGCCGTACTGGTGGCTGTAGCCGTGCATGATCATCGTGCCGCCGTTGGCGAGCATGTACTTGATCGCCGCGACGACCTCGGGCCGGTCCCGCAGCCGGATCTCGACGCCCTTCTCCGGTTCCCGGTGCAGGGTGTAGACGCCGAAGGAGTAGGGGATGCCGCGCTTCTTCAGGTCGGTGGCGACCGCCATGAGGCCGGCGGGGTCGGCGGCGGGGCCGATGTCCTCCAGGCGGAGCAGGGCGCGGTGGCGCTCGGCGGTCTGCGGGGCGAGCGCGTCGAACAGCAGGTCGGAGAAGGCCAGGTAGCGGCCGGCCGTCACGGTGTAGGCGAAGGGCATCTCGCCGACGTAGGTCAGGTTGCGCGAGCGCACCGCCCAGGGCAGGCGGGCGCCGTCGCCGCGCACGGCGGTGGCCAGGACCTCGGCCTTGGTCTCGTCCAGGGTGGCGTAGGCCATCACGCCGGCGGTGTTGGCGGTGTCGCGGGCGAGGGTGCGGCCCTTGTAGACGACCGTGCCGATGGCGCCCTGGTCGAACGAGGACGGCGCCCAGCCGTAGTCGGCGGCGAAGGTGGGGCTGGAGGCGGCCAGCTGCCAGATGTTGTTGTTCAGCCAGATCACCGGGCGGTCGGCGGCGCGCACGTCGGCCAGGAACGCCTCCGGCAGCGGCTCGTCGTAGGTGGAGCCGACGTAGACCACCGCGGTGTGGGCGTCCATGGCGCCGGCGGTGTAGGACGTGACCGGCAGGGCGGTGAACGTGCCGAAGTGGCCGGTCAGGTTGGCGGTCTGGGTGGCGTACAGCTCGCCGGTCGGCGCCCACTGGCCGGTCGTGTCGTACAGCACGAGCGTGGAGCGGCCGGTGCCGGTCAGCCCGCCCGTGAAGGCCTTGGCCCTGGCGGACGCGCTCGCGCTCGCGGCGGAGGCGGACGCGGTCGGCGTCGCGAGGCCGGTGGTGAGCAGCAGCACGGCGGACAGGAACGCCGTCAGCGCGGGCAGGACGGCCCTGCGCCGGAGGGAGGAAGCGGGCATACGGGAAGACCCCCACAACGAAGCGAGATCGACGCCGCCGGGGCGTCGCATGACAGGGTGTGGGTTCGGTCTCGCCATTGGCTCCCCGGAACGGCTAGGCGGCCGAATTCCTACG
>NZ_CDRNDK010000763.1:0-1929 GCF_977012225.1 Planomonospora algeriensis
CGTCGCGCCCGCTCGCCGCGGCCAGCGCGGCCGTCAGCACGGTGACCGCGACGGTCGGCCCGGGGTGGCAGGCCCGCACCAGTCCGGACAGGAGCGCCGCAAGTCGGGGGCGGCTCTCACCGCGCGATGTCCCGCTCGTCGTCACGGACGCGATCCTAGACGCCGGTGATCGGCTCGGTGAAGCATGGCGCCCGCCCTCGCGGGCAGAGATCAGGTAGTCCCCCTCCGCGAGCCGGGAGCGTCCAGATTGAGCCGTATCACCGCCGTCCACGGCGTGCTGCCCCCCAACCGCCACTCCCAGGAGGAGATCACGGACGCGTTCGCGCGGCTGTGCCTGCCCGAGGGAACCGACCGCTCGCTCCTGAACCGGTTCCACGCGAGCGCGGGGGTCGGCCACCGCCACCTGAGTCTGCCGCTCGACCGGTACGACAAGCTCGACGGTTTCGGAGCGGCCAACGACGTCTTCATCGACACCGCGCTCGAGCTGGGCGCCCAGGCGGTGAGCGGCGCGCTGGAGGAGGCGGGGCTCGCCCCGGAGGACGTCGACATGATCATGTGCACGTCCGTGACGGGCGTCGCCGCGCCCTCGATCGAGGCCCGCCTGGCGGGCCGGCTGGGACTGCGCCCGGACGTCAAGCGGGTGCCGGTCTTCGGCCTCGGCTGCGTCGCCGGGGCGGCCGGGATCGCCCGCGTCCACGACTACCTGCGCGGCTGGCCCGGCCACGTGGCCGTGCTGCTCTCGGTCGAGCTGTGCTCCCTGACCCTGCAGCGCGGGGACGCCTCGGTCGCCAACCTGGTGGCCTCGGCGCTGTTCGGTGACGGCGCGGCCGCGGTGGTGCTCTGCGGGGACGGGCACGAGCCTCCGTCGCGGGGGCCCGGACGGGGCTCGGCAGAAGGATCGGGACGGGGGCCTGCCGGGGGACCGGTACGGGGACCCGAGGTGGTCGCCACCCGCAGCCGCCTGTACCCCGGCTCCGAGCGGGTGATGGGCTGGGAGGTCGGCGACACCGGCTTCCGGGTGGTGCTCGACGCGAGCGTCCCCGACGTGGTCAGGACCTACCTGGCCGAGGACGTGCACGGTTTCCTGGCCGACCACGGCCTGACCTCCGGGGACGTCACGGCGTGGGTGTGCCATCCCGGAGGGCCGAAGGTCCTGGAGGCCGTCTCCGAGGCGCTCCGGCTCCCGGCCGGCGCGCTCGACGTCACCCGGCGCTCCCTGGCCGGCGTCGGGAACCTCTCCTCCTCCTCGGTGCTGCACGTCCTGCGGGACACGATCGCCCTGCGGCCGCCGCCGGGCACGCCGGGCCTGATCATCGCGATGGGCCCCGGCTTCTGCTCCGAACTCGTCCTGCTGCGCTGGTAGGGGGTGGCCAGGATGTCGTGGCAGCTTTCGTCGTGGTACCTGCTGCTGGTGCTGCTCGTCGCCGTCGAGCGGCTCGCCGAGCTGGTCGTCGCCCGCCGCAACCTGCGGTGGAGCCTGGCCCGCGGCGGAGTGGTCTCCGGCCGCGGGCACTATCCGTGGATGGTGCTCCTGCACACGGGCCTGCTGGCCGCCTGCCTGGTGGAGGCGGGCCTGTCCGGCCGGCCCTTCGTCCCGGCGCTCGGCTGGCCGATGCTGGCCCTGGTGCTCGCCGCGCAGGCGCTGCGCTGGTGGTGCATCACCACCCTGGGACCGCAGTGGAACACCCAGGTGGTCGTGGTGCCGGGTCTGGCGGCGGTCACCGGCGGCCCCTACCGGTTCCTGCGCCACCCCAACTACGTGGCGGTGGCCGTGGAGGGGGCGGCGCTCCCCCTGGTGCACGGGGCATGGGTCACCGCCGCGGTCTTCACGGCCTGCAACGCCGTACTGATGGCGGTCCGGATCCGGTGCGAGGACGCCGCGCTGGCGGCGCTCGCCTCCCGCTGCTGTTCCGGCTCCACGCGCCCGGT
>NZ_CDRNDK010000764.1:0-1920 GCF_977012225.1 Planomonospora algeriensis
GGGTCATGCCGAACAGGTGCTCGCCGGTGGCGATCAGCCACTTGCCCAGCGGCGGATGGACGACGTACGACGCGCACTTGTCCAGCTCGGCCGGGGCGCACTGCTCCCAGATCGCCGTGTTGCCCTGCATGAGGAGCTTGTCGGCGTCCTTGACGGCGTTCCGCTCGGCGCCGAAGTTGAGCAGCGCGAAGGCGTCCTTGGCGTAGTAGGTCTCGTCGAACATGACCGCGTTCGGGCGGCCGAGGTCGACGAAGCGCAGGACCGCGCCGAACGCCGCCACCAGCAGCGGGCCGATCCAGCCCCACAGGACGCCTCCCGGCATGGGCGGCACCAGCCGGTCGCGCACGGAGTCCTCCGGTCGGCTGCCCGGCCGGGGCTCCGGCTGCTCGGACACCTGCTCAGGGAAATCGGTCACGGCCACCCGGACATCGTACGGGCCTCGTCACCCGTGCACCTCAAGAAACATCCCGTACGTACCCAACCAGGGAGCTTCTCCACGGTGAAGCCGTGTTCTCCGGCGTCGTCCCCGGCCCCCGGCCTCCCGGAAGGCTCCGGGCGGGCGGACCGGAGACGGGAACGGCGGGCGGGGGCGGGCGGACCGGCGGCGGGAACGGTGGGCGGGATGGGAGAAGATGGAAGGGTGACGGACAACGGCAGGCTGGTGCTGGCGGGGGCTCCGATCGGACAGGCGGGCGACGTCTCGCCGCGCCTCCGCGAGGCACTGGAGACGGCCGACGTGGTCGCGGCGGAGGACACCCGGCGGCTGCGCCGGCTGGCCTCGGACCTGGGCGCGGAGATCGGCGGCCGGATCGTCTCCTACTACGACGCCAACGAGATCGCGCGGGCCGCCGAGCTGCTGGAGGTGCTCCAGGCCGGCTACACCGTGCTGATCGTCACCGACGCGGGCATGCCGGGGGTCTCCGACCCCGGCTACCGCCTGACCCGCCTGGCCGTCGACGCCGGGATCGCGGTCACCTCGCTGCCCGGCCCCTCCGCGGTCACCACGGCCCTGGCGGTCTCCGGCCTGCCCAGCGACCGGTTCTGCTTCGAGGGGTTCCCGCCGCGCAAGCAGGGTGAGCGGGCGCGGCGGCTGGCCGCCCTGGCCGCCGAGGAGCGCACGATGGTGTTCTTCGAGGCGCCGCACCGGCTGGCGACCTCCCTGGCCGCGATGGCCGAGGCGTTCGGGGCCGACCGCCCCGCCGCGGTCTGCCGGGAGCTCACCAAGACTTACGAGGAGGTACGGCGCGGCGGCCTGGGCGAGCTCGCCGAGTGGGCCGCGCAGGGGGTCAAGGGCGAGATCACCGTCGTCGTCGCCGGGCACGTCCAGGAGGCCCTGGAGCCGGTCATCGAGGACCTGGTCGCCGAGGTCGCCCGGCGCGAGGAGGCCGGGGTGCCGAGGAAGCACGCGATCGTGGACGTCGCCAAAGCCGCGGGCATCCCCAAACGCGACCTCTACGACGCCGTGCATCGATCCTGATCACACGGGCATCTCCGAACGCGACCGCTGCGACGCCGTGCATCGATCCTGATTCATCACCATAATCTCCTGAATGGGATCAACGCGTGACCGGCTGGTGCCGCCGATGCCGGAAGGCGTCCTGTGGGGCTGGATCGGCCCGCTGCTGGTGGCGGCGTTCGGCGCGGTCCTGCGCTTCGTCGACCTCGGCCGCCCGAACGCGGTCGTCTTCGACGAGACCTACTACGCCAAGGACGCGTTCGCGCTGCTCACCTTCGGGGTGGAGCGCAAGGCCCTGGGCAGCGTCGAGGACCCGGTCGCCGACCGGATGCTCATCGCCGGGGACACCCGGATCTGGGAGACGTGCGTGCCCGCGGACGCCGACCCCTGCCCGCTCTACGTGGCGCACCCGCCGCTGGGCAAGTGGCTGATCGCCACCGGCGAGCACCTGTTCGGCATGACCC
>NZ_CDRNDK010000765.1:0-1920 GCF_977012225.1 Planomonospora algeriensis
GACTCGCCGGGGCCCGCTCGGCGCGGCCGGGGCGGCCGCCGCGGGAGGACCGTCGTCACAGGTCCACGGCGATGATCCTCTCGATGTTCCGCTCGGCGAGCGCCGTGATGGTGACGAACGGGTTGACGGTGGTGTTGCCGGGGATCAGCGCGCCGTCGATGACGTACAGGCCCGGATACGCGGTGAGCCTGCCGTAGTTGTCGGTGGCCCTGTTCAGCACCGCGCCGCCGAGCGGGTGGTAGGTGAGGTGGTCGCCCCAGATCTTGTAGACGCCGAAGAGGTCGGTCCGGTAGATCGTCCCCTCCTTGGAGTTGATCCTGTCGAAGATGGTCCTGGCCATGTCGATGGACGGCTGCTTCCATGAGGCCTGCCAATTCAGGTCGACCCTGCCCGCCGCGGCGTTCCAGGAGAACTCGGCGCGGTGCGGGTTCCTGGTGATGGACAGGTAGAACGAGGCGAAGGTCTCGATCCCGGTGGGCAGCGGCGCGACCTCGGCGAACGCGCCGCCGGCGGCCCAGTTGTCGATGCCGGAGCAGGGGATGGCCGACTGGAGGGCGCCGGTCGGGTCCCACAGGTGGTTGGCGCGGCCGCACATGACGTTGCCGTTGTCGCCCCAGCCCTTGCCGATCTCGCCGTTCAGGCCGGGCAGCGCGCCGGTGGCCTTCAGCTTGACCAGCAGCTTGCTGGTGCCCACGCTGCCGGCGGCGAAGAACACCCGGTCCGCGGTCACGGTCTTGACGGCCGTGGTGCCGCCGGTGGTGTTCAGCTGATCGATGACGACGGTGTAGCCGCCGCCCGCGGGGGCGACCGAGGTGACCCGGTGCAGCGGGGAGACGGTCACCCTGCCGGTGGCCCTCGCCTGGGCCAGGTAGGTCCGCTGCAGCGACTTCTTGCCGTGGTTGTTGCCGTAGAGGATCTCACCGGCCAGCGCCGACTTGGGAACGGTCCCGGCCGCCTCCTGCTCCATGTAGTCCCAGTCGTACACGTCGGGCACGAAGACGAACGGGAATCCGGAGCGCCGGGCGTGCTTGCGGCCGACCCGGGAGTACTGGTAGCAGGCGGTGGAGTCGAACCAGGCCGGATCGACGGTGCCGACCCCGAGCCCGGCGTTGGCGCGCGGGTAGTAGACGTCGTACATCTCGTCGGCGTCCACCGACGGCAGGACGGCGCCGAAGTTCTCCCGCCTGGGGGTGACCGCCATGCCGCCGTTGACCAGCGACCCCCCGCCGACGCCGCGACCCTGGTAGACCGTGATGCCGCCGAACTCCTCGGCGTCCAGGATGCCGGTGTACCGGGGGATGTCCCGGTCGATGGGGAAGCCGAGGAAGTAGTTGAGCGGGGCCTTGGTCCTGGTGCGCAGCCAGTAGGACCGGTAGTCCGGCTCACGCGTGTTGCAGAAGATCTTGCCGTCGGAGCCGGGGGTGTCCCAGGCCATGCCCATCTCGATCATGTGCACGTCGACGCCCGCCTGGGCGAGACGCAGGGCGGCGACGGAACCGCCGTACCCGGTGCCGATCACCAGGGCCGGGACGTGGGCTCCGGAGGCGATCGGGGCGGCGGCGCGGGCGGTCTCCGCCCGGGCCGCGGTGCCGCGGTCCGCGAGGGCCGCGATTCCCAGGACGGAGCCGGTTCCGGCGATGAAGCCGCGGCGTGAGATGCCTCTGGATCCGGGGCCATCCGGGGCGGTGTTGCTCATGTTCGGTTCCTCACCCTCGACGAAACGAGACCGGTCGTGCATGTCGCGCGGCGGGCCGCTCCGCGCGCGGAGGCGGCTCGGGCGCGTTCGCCTATACGTGAGCGCCGGGTCAGGGCGTCTGTCGCTCGGGTGTCGTTCGGGGCCAAGGCCGAGGTCGAGGCCGAGGCCGAGGCCGAGGCCGAGGTTGGGGCCGGGGTCGAGGTTGGGGCCGGGGTCGAGGTTGG
>NZ_CDRNDK010000766.1:0-1915 GCF_977012225.1 Planomonospora algeriensis
CGACGGCCCCGGCCGGGGCGCATGGGCCCGCCGCCGGGTCCTACCGCCCCCCCTGCCGGCGCTTGACCCGGCCTTGACCCGGCCTCCTCGTCCCGTCCCGGGCCGAGCCACCCTGCGGGGGTCACGAACAGCCCGTCCGCCTCGACCAGCGGGGTGCCGTCCGGGAGGGCGATGCGGCCCTCGACCCAGGTCTTGCGCCCCTCCGACCGCGTGTGCTCCGCGGTGGCGACCAGCGGCTCGCCGTACGGCACCGGCCTGCGGTAGCGCAGGGTCAGGGTCCCGGTCATGCCGGGGAAACCGGCCGCCGCCGCGGCCTCGCCCAGCAGGTGGTCGAGGATCATCGCGCTGACGCCGCCGTGCACCGAGGCGGGCGGGCCCCCGTGGACCGGCCGGAAGCTCAGCTCGGCGCGGACCGTGCGCTCCGGGGTGACCCGGACGACCAGCGGGAGGGCGTGCGGGTTGGCCGAGCCGGTGACCGCGTTGCCCACGTTCCTGGGGACGCCCCCGGGGCCGAGCTCGAACGACCGGGGGGAGGCGCGCCGCAGTGCGCCCAGCCGCTCGGTGAGGGCGGCCAGCTCTGCGGCGACGGCGGTGATCTCCCCTTCCGGGACGTCCGTCAGCACGACCGCGTCGGCCAGGGCGCGGGCCCGGCGGCTGAGTTCGACCAGGGCGGCGAGGCGGGCCTCGGCGTCCTCCGTGGAAGCGACGTCGATCGTCATGACAGCATATTAGAACACGTTCTACAGAATCTGGTTCTGGCCTCCGGCCGGACGTCGCCACGCCCGGGATCCGTAGATTTTTTCGTTGGACCGTTTTACCGACAGAAATCCCCAAAAGCCGTCTGACGTCGGGCTTTCCGCCCCTCAGAGTGCCTCGGAGGGCTTGATGTCCGCTTGGGGCGGTCTTGACCTCTCTTTATCTGCGGGTAGCCTCCCTCGTCACGGAAGACCACTGACCAATGGTGCCGCCACACGCACCCCGCTCCTCTCCCCTGAGGTGCGCGCGTGAACGCGCCATCGTCCGACCTGACCTCCCGTAAGCCCGGTCGCGGGGCGGCGCGACCATGCCCCCGTGGGCTTGCGGAGGGTTCCCCACTTCCATATGACACCTGAGATCGAAAAGTTCATCGAGCTGCTCGAGAGCCAGCTCGGATACGCCGAGAAGAGCAGCGGCTACACCAAGTTCGGCGACTGGTACGGCAGCACCGTCGACATCGACGAGGACTTCGCCAACGCCCCCTGGTGCGACATGTACCTGTCGTGGGCGGCCAAGAAGCTCGGCTACGAGGACTGGATCGGCCAGTTCGCCTACACCGTGTACCACGCCCAGTGGTTCAAGGAGCAGGACGCCTGGGGCACCACCCCCAAGCCCGGCGCCATCGTCTTCTTCGACTGGACCGGCACGAACAAGATCAGCCATATCGACCACGTCGGGATCGTCACCCGGGTGGACGGCGGGACCATCCACACCATCGAGGGCAACATCGACGGCGGCGTCGCCAAGCGCAAGGAGCGCGACACCAGCAAGGTCGTCGGCTACGGCTACCCGGAGAAGATCAAGGCCCGGCTGGACAAGGAGGCCGCCGAGAAGCAGGCGGTCAACACCTCCGCCGACGTGTCGGGGGGCAACTCCGTCTTCCTGGCGCCCCAGACCAGCCTGTTCTCCGTCATCCCCGCCCCGGTCCCCCTCCCCTTCGGGCTGGAGGCCGCCGCGCCCGAGAAGCCCGCCCAGGCCGCTGCGGAGCCCGCCCAGAAGGCGCAGGCCGCCGCGCCCGCCCGGAAGACCGCCCCGAAGAGCGGCGCGGAGACCGGTTCGGCGAAGGCTCCCGTGAAGGTCGCGGCCCCCAAGGAGACCGCCGTCTCCGGCCCGACCGCCGTGACCGCCGCCCCGGTCGCGTCCGCCGCCCCGGCCGCCG
>NZ_CDRNDK010000767.1:0-1911 GCF_977012225.1 Planomonospora algeriensis
GGCGCGGGAGCCGGGACCGCCTGGCGGGCTCCTCCCCCGCGGGCACCCGGGCGGTCGGCCCCGGCAGGCCGGACAGGTCGAGCCCGGATCGTGCCCGCCACCCGGGCGGTGTCCTCGGCCGCCTTCCCGCCGACCAGCCCGGACAGCAGCTCCCGGGCCGTCGGCCGGGCCGCGGGGTCCTTGTCCAGCGCCGCCCCGACCAGCCCGCGCAGGCCCTCGTCGAGGGTGCTCAGGTCCGGTGTGTCGTGGACCACCCGGTAGAGCGCCTCCGGCACGGTCCTGGAGGCGAACGGGGAGGAGCCGGTCGCGGCGGCGGCCACCACGCAGCCCCAGGCGAAGACGTCGGCGGGCGGGCCCGCCTTGCCCTCGGAGACCAGCTCCGGCGCCATGTACTCGGGGGTGCCGAGGATCGCGCCGGTGACGGTCTGCCCCCTGCCCGCGTCCAGGGCGCGGGCGATGCCGAAGTCGATCACCCGCGGGCCGAGCGGGGAGAGCAGCACGTTGGCGGGTTTGAGGTCGCGGTGGACCACACCCGCGTCGTGGATCGCGGTCAGGGCGGTCGCCACCCCGACGGCCAGCGCCTCCAGGTTGGACCCGGCCAGCGGGCCCTGCTCGCGCAGCAGCCGGGCCAGATCGGGCCCCGCGACGTACTCGGTGACCACCCAGAGCGGCTCGCCCTCCAGCCGGGCGTCCAGCACCGGGGCGGTGCAGAACCGGCTGACCCTGCGCGCGGCGGCCACCTCGCCCCGGAAGCGCGCCGCGAACTCCGGGTCCGCGGCCAGGTGCCGGTTGATCACCTTGACCGCCACCGGTCCGGACGGCCCCTCGGCGAGGTAGACCGTGCCCATGCCGCCGCTGCCGAGCCGCCCGGCGATGCGGTAGGGGCCGAGCTCGACCGGGTCGGAGGGCTCCAGGGTCAGTGCGGGGGGAAGTCCGTAGGCCGTCACGTCGAACGATCTTAGGTTGGACGGATCATCCAATGGGCGAGAAGAGATGACATGACGTACTCACTCCGGTAACGCACCGGCCTCCCGGAGGCCCCCGGACCAGGGCGGAGATCCACGGCCCACCCCCGGGCCGTCCGGCCGCCGGCTCTGGAATATAGTTCTGCCCGTGTACGCGTACTGGGAGACGGTCCCCACCCGGTGGAAGGACAACGACGTCTACGGCCACATGAACAACGCCGTCCACTACTCGCTGATGGACACGGTGATCAACACCTGGCTGATCAGGACCGCGGGCCTCGACATCCACGAGGGGGACGCCATCGGCCTGTGCGTGGAGTCGCACTGCGTCTACAAGGCGTCGGTCTCCTTCCCCGAGCCCGTCCGGGTCGGCCTCAGGATCGGCAGGCTCGGCCGCTCCAGCGTCCGCTACGAGCTCGGGCTGTTCCGCGAGGACGGCGAGACGGTCGTGGCCGAGGGGCACTTCGTCCACGTGTTCGTGGACCGGGAGACCCGGCGGCCCAGCGAGATCCCGGCGCCGCTGCGCGCCGCGATGGAGAAACTGGTGATCACTTAGATGAGCACGTCCACCCGCGCCGCCGTCCTCGTCGAGTCGGGCCGCCCGGCCCCGTACGCCTCGTCGCGCCCCCTGGAGGTCATGCCGCTGACGCTGGAGGCACCCGGCCCCGGGGAACTGCTCGTCCGGGTCCGCGCGGCGGGCCTGTGCCACTCCGACCTGTCGGTGATCGACGGTTCCCGGCTCCGGCCGCTCCCGATGGCCCTCGGCCACGAGGCCGCGGGCGAGGTCGTGGAGGCCGGCCAGGGCGCCGAGTTCACCCCCGGCGACCACGTGGTGCTGTCCTTCGTGCCCGCCTGCGGGCACTGCCCGCGCTGCGTGGCGGGCCGTCCCGCGCTGTCGCGAGCCGGGCGCGCGCCAACGGCGACGGCACCTGCTCGGCGGCGGCTG
>NZ_CDRNDK010000768.1:0-1906 GCF_977012225.1 Planomonospora algeriensis
GCGTGCCCGGCGCCCGGCACGACCAGCCGGTCCACCGGGGGCGGTCCCCGGTCCCGCGGGCTCGGCGAGCAGGAGCACGCCGTGCCGGGTCCTGACCACCGGCCCGGCTGCGACCGGGACCGTCCGGGCGGCGAAGGACGTGCCGGAGTAGACCTCGAAGGCCGCGGCCACGTCGATCTCGCCGACCCCCTCGGCCAGCCCGACGCCGACGGACGGACGCCCCCACGGGAAGGCCGCGTTGAGCCCGTACGGCAGGTCGGCCGGGGCCAGCCCGTTGACCGGGATCTCCAGCCGGCCGCCCACCGACCAGCCGGGGTAGGCCGCCTCCCGCCCGACGCGCTCGGCCTCCGCGGTCCCGGCCAGTTGCTCGACCAGCCGGAGCGCGCCCACGATGCCCGAGGTCACCCCCGCGGTGGTGGTGACGGGGCCGTCCTGGACGTAGCGCAGCCCCCGGACCCAGCGCACCTGGGGATCGGAGTCCCGGAGCGCGTCGATCCGCTGCCAGAACGAGGTCGCACGGCGTCCGTCGAGCACGCCGGCCGCGGCCAGCAGATCCGATCCGGCGCACACGCCCAGGATCCGGGCGCCCCGCGCGGCCTGCCGGGCGATCCACGCGCGCAACGGCGCCTCCCGCTCCCCGCGCGGCTCGGCCACCGCGGGCACCACGACCACGTCCGGTTCGGGGACGGCGCGGGCGTCCACCTCGGCGAAGGTACGGTCGGGCAGCGCGTGCAGCCCGCCGGAGAGCGCCACCGGCTCCCGGCGGGCCGCGACGGTGTACACCGAGAAGCGCTCCGAACGGGCGAACACCTCGTACGGCGCCAGCGCGTCCCCGACCACCGAACCGGTCGCGCCGAGCGCCACGGCGACGACCGTTCGCCCCTCCGGGACCGGCGCCGCGGGAGGCCACCCCGCCGCGGGGACGGCTCTCGGGGCGGCAGGGAAGCTCTCGCGCATCGTGACCGCCACCCCGGCGGCGCACGTCCCGGCCAGGACCGCGGCGGCCAGCCCGGCACCGAGCAGCGCCCGGGGCGCCCTGCGGGCCAGGGCGCGGAACGGGGTGCGGGGACGCGAGAGGGGCGATGAGGGCATGGCGGATCTCCTGAACGATGGACGGAAGACGGGGACGGGCGCAACGGCCGAGGGGAGCCGGGCCGGGGAGAGCGGGTCCGGTGGACGCCGGACCCGGTGGGAGCGGGGTGCGGACGAAGCAGGTCAGCGGGGGGCGGGGAGCGCGCCCTGCGGGCCTGACCGCCGGGAGGCCGAGGGCGGCATGCCGTACCGGGCGGTGAAGAGCCGGCGGAAGTGGCGCGCGTCCCGGAAGCCGCAGCGGGCCGACACCGCCTCGACGGTCAGGCCGGTCTCGGCGAGCAGCCGCGCGGCGAGCTCCAGCCGGAGCCGCTGCCTGTACTCCAGGGGGGTGATCCCGACCGTGGCGGTGAAGGCCCGGCTCAGCCCGCGCGGCGACAGGTTCGCCACGGCGGCGAGCTCGGCGAGGGTATGCGGGCTGTCGAGGTGCTGCGCCAGGTGGTCCTGGACCCGGTGGACCGCCGGGTGCAGGTGCGCCCGGTGCTGCAGGAAGGCGCTGACCTGGGGATCCGTTCCACCACGGCGCAGGTAGACCACGAGCTGGCGGGCGACGGCCGCCGCGAGCGCCGGTCCGTGGTCGCGCTCGACCAGCGACAGCGCCAGGTCGAGCCCGGTGGAGATGCCCGCGCTGGTGCTCACCGGCCCGTCGTGGACGTAGAGCACCGCGTCCTGCACCCGGGCGGCCGGGTAGCGCTCGCGCATCGCCTCGATCAGCGACCAGTGGGTGGTGCACCGGCGGCCGTCCAGGAGCCCGGCCTCGCCGAGCGCCGCCGCCCCGCTGCAGACCGAGGCGAGCCGGCCCCGCGCGGTGGGCGGC
>NZ_CDRNDK010000769.1:0-1903 GCF_977012225.1 Planomonospora algeriensis
ACCCACCCCGGCCACCGCACAAAACCCGGGACCCGGCCGCACCCACCCCGGCCACCGCACAAAACCCGGGACCCGGCCGCGCGGAGCACGAACGAGGCCGGCCGGACCACCGCACGGAGCGGACCAGGCCGGGGGCTAGTCGCCCTCGGTGGGAGCCGCGGTGGGGTCGGCGACGCACTTGAGGTCGGTCTCGGGCTTGTAGACGGTCTTCTCCGTCTCCCGCTTGATCTCCTTGCCGTCCTTCTTGAAGACGCGGGTCACGTCGATGGTGAACCCCTGCTGGCCGACCATCGGGATGCAGTCCGGGCCGCTGTCGGTCTTCCGTTCGAACGGGGTGATGTTGTAGCGCTCCGAGGAGATGGACTCGATCTCGTAGCGCTTGGTGCTCCAGAACGCGACGGTGACCGAGTTGCTCGTGGTCGAGGTCTTCACCAGCACGCCGTACGGCGAGTCGTTCTTCCAGCGGAAGTCCGGCTGCGGCCAGGAGACCGTGGACTCGCGCCCGGCCGGGTAGCGGGAGATGTAGAACTCGTGCGCCATGTGCTGGACGTCCTGCAGGCCACCGAAGAACACCGCGTTGTACATCGTCGTGACGAACTGGGAGATGCCTCCGCCCACGGAGGGGACCAACCGGCCACCCGCGATCATGGGAGCCTCGACGAAGCCGCGGGCGGTGTCGCGCTCGCCGACGACGCCGTTGAGGGAGAAGGTCTCGCCGGGCTTGACCAGGTGGCCGTCCAGCAGCTTGGCGATCGTGCGGATGTTGGTGACCCGGGGAGGACAGCACTCGAACGGGGTGGTGAACTCGCTGATCTTCTCCTTGATGCCGAGCTTGCGCAGCTCGGCCTCGGAGGTGCGCGGCCGGACCGTCGTGAGGCTGACCGGGATCGTCCGGCTGCCGCCCTCGGAGACCAGCTCGGCCACGGCGGCGGCGAGCTTCTTGTCGTCCACGCCCCGGCCCTTGCGGCCCGGGACGACCTCCGGCTTGCCGCCGACGATCCGGAAGGTGGGTTCGCGGGGTGCCTGCGCCTGGTCGACCAGGTTCTTCTCGACGGTCGCGACGGCCTTCCTGGCGTCGAAGACGGGCCGCATGCCGCCGGAGTCGTCGGGTTCGAAGGACAGGTGGGCGGCGACGGTCTCGACCGGCAGGACCGCCCGCCGCGCTCCGGCCGTCAGGGTGATCGGGCCGGACAGGGCCTTACCCGCGGAGGCCGCGGTCTCGGCGACCACCTCGGCGGTGACCTTCGGCTTGATCACGGTGATCGGCAGCTCGACCGGTCCGTCCGGGCCGAGGTAGGCCCGCTGGATCGCGGCGGCCGCGGCCGCCTTCTCCAGCTTGCGGCCGTCCTGGGGTTTCACGGTCACCGGCTTGACGCCCTTGAAGCGGACCGCGCCCTCCACGACCTCCCGGTCGATGTCCTCGGCCAGCGCCGCCACGGCGGCGTCCAGCCGTTCGGAGTCGACCGCGTGCCTGGGGGGCAGCTCGGTGGTGCCGGTGAGCGCGCGCCACACCTCCCCCGGAGTGGGGAAGTCACTGGGGGCCTGCTCGATGGTGGCGACCACGTCGAACTCGAGGCCCGCCTTCTCCGGGTCCAGGTCGTGGCGCGAACCGAGGGCCGTGAGCAGCATCGTCTCACTCACCCGATCCGCCAACCGCTCCCTGAGCCGGTCGGCCGCCTCGGTCGCGGTCAGTCCGCCGATGTCGATGCCCCGGACCCGGGTGCCCGGCAGGATCTTACCGGACATGGCGACCGCGGGGACCGTGTAGGCGAGCGCGGCGAGAATCAGCAGCAGCACGGTGACCAGGAGGAGCTTGCGGTTCCGGCCGCGCGGGGCCCGCTCCTCCTGGCCGGGAGGACCGGCCGGAGACGCACCGCCGGGGCCGCCCTGCGGCGGGCGGGGC
>NZ_CDRNDK010000770.1:0-1903 GCF_977012225.1 Planomonospora algeriensis
GGCCCGCCGTACCGGGCCCGGCGAGCCGGCCGGGCCTGCGGTACCCGCCGGATCCTCCTGGTCCGTCTGGTCCGCCGGATCCGCCGGATCCTCCTGGTCCGCCGGACCGGCGGGGCCTGCCGTACCCGCCGGGTCCGCAGGCCGAGGAGCGCAGTGATCGTCCCCGCCGGCGCGGCACGTACGGCCCGAGGGAGGGTGATGACCGCAGTTCTGGCCCCGGTCGCGGGGACGGCCGTCGGTCTCGCGGCGGTGCCCGACCCCGTGTTCTCCGAAGGGCTGGTCGGGCCGGGAGCGGCGATCGACCCGGCGCGCAGGCCCGGGCGGGTGGTCTCGCCCATCGCGGGACGGATCCACAAGCTGCACCCGCACGCGTTCGTCGTGGTGGGGGACGACGGCAGGGGGATCCTGGTCCACCTGGGCATCGACACCGTGCAGTTGCGGGGGGAGGGGTTCGAGCTGCTGGCCGCCGAGGGCGACCGGGTGAGCGCGGGCCAGCCCGTGGTGGCCTGGAACCCCGCGGGGATCGAGGCGGGCGGACGTTCCCCGGTCTGCCCGGTGGTGGCGCTGGACGCGTTCGCCGAGGCCGTCACGGAGATCGCCGACGGAGACGTGGACGCCGGAGACGAGTTGTTCCGGTGGGCGTGAGGGCGCCGGGGCGGGTGGTTCCGGTGGGCGGGCGGTTCCGGCGGCGTGGGACCGCCGGGTACGACGGCGATGGAGCTGGAAAGTGGATCTTCGGGAAGAATGGGACTTAAGTGCAATTTGCGCTCTCGGGGGGAATGAGGCCCCGTGACCCGGTCTCACGGAGGAGAGGGACGCGGGCGCGGGGCGGAAGCACCGGGGGGGACCGCGGGCCCGTCCCGCGGCCGTGACCCGGTGGGGCCGACCGGCCTCCCCCGGCCATGCAGCGAGCCGGGCGGTCTAGACCACCGGCCGGATCTTTCAGGAGGAGCCCGTGCCCGAGCGTCACGTCATCGTCAAGGCCGAGGTCGGTCTGCACGCCCGCCCGGCCGCGACGTTCGTGCAGACCGCGGCCAAGGCCGCGCTGGACATCACGGTCGCCAAGGCCGGCGGCAAGCCGGTCAACGCCAAGAGCATCCTCGGCGTCCTCTCGCTCGACGTCCGTCAGGGCGAGACCGTGGTGATCAAGGCGGAGGGTGAAGGGGCGGAGGAGCTCCTCGACCGGCTGGCGGAGATCGCGTCGGCGCCATGAGCGGGACGCTCCAGGGGACCGGAGTGAGCCCCGGCGCGGGGTTCGGGCCCGCCCACGTGATGTCCAGGGCGATCCCGCCGCCTCCGGCCGACGTCCCGCACGACGGGGACGCCGGAGCGGAGGCGGAGCGGGCGCTCCGGGCGCTGGAGCGGGTCGCCGCGGACCTTCGGGAGCGGGGGGAGCGGGCCGGCGGCGAGGGCGGCAAGATCCTTCAGGCCCAGGCCCTGATGGCGTGCGACCCCGGCCTGTCGGAGGAGGTCGCCGAGCTGGTCCGGGCCGGGAAGAACGCCGCCCGCGCGGTCTACGAGGGATTCGGCCGCTACCGGAGCATGCTCGCCGAGGCCGGCGGGTATCTGGGCGCCCGCGTCGCCGACCTGGACGACGTCCGGGACCGGGCGCTCGCGGTCCTGGACGGCCGGCCGGTGGCGGACGCGCCGCCCGCCGGAGCGGAGCCGTACGTGCTCGTCGCCCGCGACCTGGCCCCGGCGGACACCGCGCTGCTCTCCCCGGGGCAGGTGGCCGCGTTCGTCACCGAGGAGGGCGGGCCGACCAGCCACACCTCGATCATCGCGCGGGCGATGGGCGTGCCGGCCGTGGTGGCGTGCCCCGGCGCGACCGCTGTCGCCCCGGGCACGCCGGTGCTCGCCGACGGGTCCTCGGGCCTGGTACGGCTCGCGCCCTCCGCCGAGG
>NZ_CDRNDK010000771.1:0-1895 GCF_977012225.1 Planomonospora algeriensis
GCCCCCGGCACCGGCTGGGGGGGTGCCGGCGCCCCAGCCGGTGCCGGGGCCCGAGGTCCCGGGCGGAAAGGACCTTCGTCGGTACCGGCGGCAGGGGGCCGGCCGATGTCATGGAAGCCGCTGATACGGCGACCGATGCGACGAGGAGCGATGTGATGACCACGGCCAAGACCGGCGGGCAGGACCCGGCCGTCTCCACGGGGCGGGCGGCGGCGATGCTCGCCCTGGCGACCCTGGGGTTCGCGGTGAACTTCTGGGCCTGGGCGCTGCTGAGCCCGCTGGGGCCCCGGTTCAAGGACCTGCTGGGCCTGTCGGCCGCCCAGCAGGCGCTACTGGTCGCGGTCCCGGTGGTGGTGGGCTCGCTGGGCCGCATCCCCGTCGGCGCCCTGACCGACCGGTTCGGCGGCCGGGTGATGTTCCCCCTGGTGTCGGCCGCCACCATCGTCCCGGTCCTGTTCATCGGCGTGGCCGGGCAGGGCTCGCTGCCGGCGCTGCTGGCCGGGGGCTTCTTCCTGGGCATCGGCGGGACGGTGTTCGCGGTGGGAGTGCCCTTCGTCGGCGCCTGGTTCCCGCCGCACCGCCGGGGCCTGGCCCTGGGGGTCTTCGGGGCGGGCATGGGCGGTACCGCGATCAGCGCGCTGACCACCGTCACCCTGGTCAAGACCGGCGGTTCGGCCACCCCGTTCCTGCTCACCGCGGCGGTGCTGGCGGTCTACGCCGCCCTCGCCTGGATGTTCCTGCGCGACGCCCCGGGCGCACCGTGCCGTCCCAGCCGCTCACCGCTCGGCTGTCGGCCGCCGCGCGCCTGCCGATCACCTGGCAGGCGTGCGCGCTGTACGCGGTGGCGTTCGGCGGTTACGTCGCCTTCTCCGTCTACCTGCCGGCTTACCTGCAGACCGCCTACGGCCTGGAGCAGGCCGACGCCGCCAACCGGATGGCGGGGTTCGTGCTGCTGGCGGTCCTGATGCGCCCGGCGGGGGGGCTGGCTGTCGGACCGGGTCGGGCCGCTGCCCGTCCTGGCCGGCGTGTTCGCGGTGACCTGCGCCGCGGCGGCCGTCGTGGCCTTCACCCCGCCGCTGGTCCCGGTGGGCACCGCGGCGTTCCTGATCATGGCGGCGGCGCTGGGCGCCGGCAGCGGCGCCACCTTCGCGCTGGTCGCCCAGGTCGCCCCGGCCGACAAGGTGGGATCGGTCACCGGTCTGGTCGGCGCCGCCGGCGGGCTGGGCGGATTCGTCCCGCCGCTGGTGATGGGATTCCTGTACGGCCGGTTCGGCTCGTACGCGCTGGGGCTGGTGCTGCTGGCCGTGGTCTCGGCGGTGACGCTGGCGCTGACGGTGACCGTGGTCCGCGCGGCCGCCGTGCGGCGCGCGGCGCCGGCCGGCTCGGGATCCTGAGGGGACGGGAGAAGGGGAGGGGGCCCGGCGATGACGACGGTGGGAGAGGTCATGGGCGTGGTGGCCATCGCGGTCCGGCGGGGGGCGTCGTTCGCCGAGCTGGTGGAGACGATGCGGCGCTTCAAGGTCGGCGCGGTCACCGTCATCGACTCCGGCCGCCGGCCGGTGGGCACCGTCTCGCGTGAGGACATCCTGCGCAAGGACGTCGTCCGGCGGGACGGTCCGGCGGGTCCGGGGGCCGGCGTGACCGCGGGTGAGGTCATGGCCGGCCCGGCGGTCACGGTGGTCCCGGGCAGTCCCGTCTCGGACGCGGTCCGGCTGATGGGCGTCCACGGGGTGGCGCAGCTGCCGGTGGTCGATCCCGTGACCGGCGGGATCGTGGGGACCGTCCACCTGGACGACCTGCTGGGCGGGGTCTCGGCGCGGGGGCGCGCTTCCCGGCGCCTCACCCCGCCCCCGGGCGGGTGGTAGCAGGGCCGGGCGCCTGCGGCCGGCCGCAGG
>NZ_CDRNDK010000772.1:0-1894 GCF_977012225.1 Planomonospora algeriensis
CGGCGTCACCCGGCGCGGGCTCGGCGTCCGGGCTCGCGGGCGGCAGCGCGCCGGTGACCAGCCGGAAGGCGATCACCCCGGCCGCGTAGACGTCGGAGGCCGCCGTCATCAGCTCCGGCCTGGCCTGGCACTCGGGGGCCACGTAGTGGGTGTCCAGCACGTTGGGCAGCTCGTTGACCACGGTGTGCGCGCGAGGGCCGGGCTTGGCGTAGTCGAACCCGGTCAGCATCGCGCGCCCGTCCTCCGCGACGAGCACGCAGGCGGGGCTGAGCGCCCGGTGGACCACGTTGTTGGCGTGCACGTGGGCCAGGCCGTCCAGCATGTCCTCCAGCAGGCCGAGCCGCTGCGCGACGGGCGGCGCGTGCCGCCCGGAGGCGCCCAGGTGCAGGTGGAGCGCGCGGCCGTGCACGTCGTCGAGGACCAGTACGAACCGGCTCTCGTCGTCGACGGCGAAGAAGTCGCGGGAGCGGACGACGCACGGGTGCGGCGGGATCCGGGTCAGGGACTGGTAGGCGTTGGTGATCAGTCTCCGCTCGGCCTCCCGCGGCCCCTCCTCGGCCAGCGGGTCGGCCCGGTAGACCCGGAGCAGGACCGTCTCGCCGCCGCGCACCGTCGCGTTGACCGCGCGGTACTCGGTGACCCGGTCGTCCCCGCCGAGCTCCTCCTCCACCTCCCAGTTGCCGAACCTCGGGGGCGCGGTGGAGCGCCGGACGCTCCCGTTCAGCGCCTCGATGATCGCCGTCCGGTACGGCCCGGTGTCGGTGCTGTAGCCGCGCCGGATCCGGGAGACGTCACCCAGCGTCGCGATCAGCCCCGGCAGGTCCGTGACGTGCCGGGAGTCGCGGCCGGCCGGGTCGACCAGCTCGGCGTCGGCACCGGTCAGCACGACGACGCTGTCGACGTAGACGCGCTCCAGCTCCCGGCGCTCCCGCATCAGCAGGCCCTTGAGCGCCCGCCCGTTGCCCCGCAGCTTGCTCACCGGGGAGCCGAACGCGCTGCGCCGCTCCGGGAACCACCGGGTCCCGGCCACCTCGATCCGGCCCCGGGTGCCCTTGACGTCGATGACGCACAGGGAGTGGCCGGTCAGCACGACCAGATCGACCTCGAAGGAGTCGTCGGAGCGCGGCACCTCGATGTTGTGCAGGAGCAGCCAGTCGCCGGGCGCGTTGTCCCGCAGATGCGCGATGACCCGCCGCTCGGCGTCGTTGACCGGGCGTCCGCCACCGACGATCTGTGCCATGTCGAGCGTGCCGCCTTCCTCGCCGCGTTCCGGGCCTGACGTCGGATCCCGGGTGGAGTCCGTGTCCCGAGTGGAACCCGGGCCCGGAACGGAACCCGTTCTCGGACGGAACCCTCGTCCCGGACGGAACAAGGTTCCCATCCTTGCCTGTATACCTGCATTTCCGCCACTCGCTAGTCTGGCCGCCGGGAATCGTGATCAAGACGGGCGGGGACCGGTGGACTTCCTGGTGCTGGTGGGCCTCGCGGCCACGGTCGCGGTGATGCTGGCTGGATTCGCGGTGGCGGCGCGGCGCCTGCTGGGTCTGCGCTTCGGCGCGGTCCGCACGCTGCTGGCCGGGGCGCTGGTGATCGCCATCGTCGGGCCGATCATGCAGGCGTTCGCCGGGACCGTGGACCCCGCCGACACCGGCATCACCCCGCTGTGGTTCTTCATCCTGGCGGTGCTGTGCGCGCTGCTCGCCGGGCTGGTGTTCCTGGTCGTCGCGGAGGCGCTGGTGCCGCCCGGCTCGCTACCGGGACCGCTGGAGCTCGGCCGGGCGGCGCGGCGCCGGATGGCCAGGTCGCGGCGCTACCTGCAGATCACCCGCATCCTGATCCGGCACGGCCTCGGTCCCTACCTGCGCGGGCGCGACCCCGGCCCGAGCGCCCGGCC
>NZ_CDRNDK010000773.1:0-1892 GCF_977012225.1 Planomonospora algeriensis
GCCGGCGCGGCCTGCCCCGTCCACCGGCGACGCCTGGGCGGCGGCCGTGCCGATCCCGGCCGCCAGGGCGGCGCCTCCGAATGAGAAGGCCGTCACCGCACCCACCGCCGCGAGACGTCGTGCTCCTGCGATAGCCGCCACAGTTCTGCCCCCGGTACCGAGTGTGTCTACGTGTCTTCGATGCACGGCCGAGCTTCGCGAACCGGCGGAGCGGGAGGCAAGCGGTGCGATCGGGAGGCGGCCGATCGTTTACCGGAATCAGACGCAGACTTTGCCGTCCGGCCCGATTAGTCATACGGACGGCCGCGCCGGACGGGTCCGTCCCGGAGTCGCCGCGGCGGCGGGACCGGGCTCTCGACGGGACGGACCGCGATCATCCGTCCCGCTCTCCGGTCCCGGGCGCTGGCGCGCCACCCGGCCGGCGGCATTCGAACCGTCCCGTTGATCCTCGGGACGGCCGGACAGATGATCTCATCCCTCATCTGGAAGGTGAAAACCCCCCACATCAACAAGGACGCCGAATCGGGCGTCCCAGGATGCTTCGCCTCTCAAGATTTTTCTCCCGGCCGCGGCGTTCGCGTAGAGTCATGGCATGGACAAGGTGGTCAAGAGCGACGCCGAGTGGCGCGCCCAGCTCTCCTCCGAGGAGTTCCAGGTGCTCCGTCAAGCGGGCACGGAGCGTCCCTTCACCGGCGAGTACGTCGACACCAAGACCGTGGGCGTCTACAGCTGCCGCGCCTGCGGCGCCGAGCTGTTCCGGTCGGACACCAAGTTCGACAGCCACTGCGGCTGGCCCAGCTTCTACGAGCCCTCCGCGTCCGAGGCCGTCACCCTGATCGAGGACCGCTCCCTCGGGATGGTCCGCACCGAGGTCCGCTGCGCCCGCTGCGACTCCCACCTCGGCCACGTCTTCCACGGTGAGGGCTACGCCACGCCCACCGACGACCGCTACTGCATCAACTCCGTCTCGCTCAGGCTGGAGCCCGCCGAGTAGCCCCGGCCGGCTTCCCGGAGCACAGATTCCCCGGAGCGCACCCGGGCTCTTCCGCATTCACCCGCGCGAGCGGGTGACGGCATACTCTCGCACGGGTAAAAGCTACTACGCACAGTGCGCGAAGATCTCCACAGAGTGATTCTTCTCCCGAGGAGCCCCCCGTGCATCTCCGCCACAGATGGGAGATCATCGAGACCATCGGCAGGGTGGTCACCCAGCGCTGCACGGTGTGCGGCAAGACCCGCGTCAGGATCCTCTGACGGGAGCCGCCGGGTCGGCCTCGGACAGTCCCCGGCGGCGGGACCCGGTAGCCGGTGGCCGCCGGCGAGTGAGCGCTCCGAGCCTCCGGAACGCCCCCGTCACCGGCCCGGCTCGGGATGGGTGACCCGGCAGGTGGAGTCGTCGGGGCCGAGCACGTTGGCCAGGATCGGGTTGCCGTTCTCACCGAACTCCGCCTGGACGAAGACCACGGGGGCGTCCTCCCCGACCTCCTCGGCGAGGTAGTCGAGACCCGTCTCGCACAGTTCGATCGCCTGCTTGGAGTTGTCGGCGGACTCCGGAAGGTCGGTGTAGATCCGTAGGTACCCCCCGACCATGCGGATGTCCTTCACCCGCTGGGCCGCCTTGCTCCGCTGGAAGTACGCGACAGCCCTGGTGTCGGTGTGCTTGGACCGGCCCGCCGCCTTGACCTCCTGGGCCTTCCCGGCCTTCCCGGCGGGCTTCCCGCCCCCGTCGTCCCGCGACCCGCGGGTCTCGGGCTTCCCGGCCTCATCCCCACCGGTTCCGGCCCTCTCGGCGCCGGTCTTCCCGGCCGCGGGCCGCCGCGCCGCGCCGCCCGGGTCCCCGGTGGGCGCGCTCGAGCCCGCGCCGTCGAGCTCGGCGGTCACCATCGGGGACC
>NZ_CDRNDK010000774.1:0-1890 GCF_977012225.1 Planomonospora algeriensis
CGCGCCAGGGCCAGGTCGTCCGCCCGGGCGGTCGTCGCCGCCACGGCGGTGGCGGCGGGCGGGCTGGTGCTGCTCAACCGCGAGTTCCTCGCCCCCTACGACACCTCGGCCGGGCAGCTCGTCCTGCTGGCGGCGGGGCTCGTCTCCGCGGGCTCGTTCCTCCTGCTGCACCGGCTCGGCCGCGTCCCCGAACCGCCGCGCCTGCCGCTCCGGCCGGACGGGGGCGATGCCTGATGGCGCTCGCGCTGCTGCTCGGAGCGGGTACCGGTCTGGGGATCGTCTCCATCCTCTTCGGGCTCTGGCCCGCCCGTCCCACGCTCGCCCAGGAGCTCCACCGGCTCCGCCACGGGACCCCGGTGCGTCCCGCCGATCCCGGCGCGGGCCTCCTCGCGCGCCTCGGCCGCCCGCTGGCCGGACCGCTGGCCGCCTGGGGACTGCCCGGCGTCGCGGCCCGCCGCGACCTGGCCGTCTGCGGCGGGAGCACGAACGGCCTGCTCGGGGAGAAGGCCGTCGTCGGGCTCACGGGCGCGCTGCTGGGCCCCGCCGCCTGCGCGGCCGCGGCGTTCGCGGACGCCTCCGCGCCCTGGCAGGTCTCCGCCGGGACGTCCGCGCTCCTGGGGACGGCGGGGTTCCTCGCTCCCGACCTGGTGCTGCGATCCCGTGCGGCCCGGCGACGGGACGAGCTCCGCCACGCGCTCTCCGCCTTCCTGGACCTGGCCGTCATCGCCCTCGCGGAGGACCGCGACATCGACGGCGCGCTGACCGAGGCGGCGCGGGCCGGTGAGGGGTGGGCGTTCGAGCGGCTCGGCGTCACGGTCCGGGCCGCCCTGACCTCCGGCCGTCCCCCGTGGGCCGCGCTCGGCCGGATGGGCGAGGAGTACGGCGTGCACGAGCTGGCCGGGCTCGCCGCCGCGGGCGGGCTCGCCGGGGCCGACGCCACCCGGTTGCGCGCCTCGCTCACCGCCCGGGCGGCGGAGCTCCGGGCCCGGCGGCTCACCGAGACCGAGATCGCCGCCCGGGCCGCGACGGAGCGCATGGGCCTGCCCGTGGCGGGGCTGCTCCTCGGTTTTCTGATCTTCACCGGCTATCCGGCCGTCGCCTCGGTCCTGGCCGGACTCTGAGCGGCTGGAGGAGTCCTGAACGACTGGAGGAACGACCGAAGCGGCGGAGGAGACGACCGGAGCGGTGGAGGGAACGACCGGAAGGGGCAGGGGGACCGGGGGGCGGCGACGGTCCAGGCGGCGGTGGCGTTCCCCGCCGCGCTGGCGCTCGTCCTGATCGTCGTGCAGTTCGGGGTGTGGCGGCACGCCGTACATGTCGCGGAGGCGACGGCGGCCGAGGCGCTGGCGTCCGCCCGGGTCCACGGGGCCGGTGCGGAGGCCGGCCGGGTGAAGGCGTCGCTGCTGCTGTCCCAGATCGGACGGCCGGTGCTGCGCGACGCGCGGGCGTCGGTGTCCCGTACGGCGGACGCCGCCCGCGCCGAGGTCAGCGGGGTAGCCCAGGCGGTCGTGCCGTTCCTGGAGCTCCCGGTGCGGGTGGTCGTGCACGGTCCGGTGGAGCGGCCGGGAGACATGGGGGACGGCTGGTGAGGTCCCTGCTCGGTGGGGCGGCGTGGGGCGGAGAGTCCCTGTCCGGTGAGGCGGCGTGGGATGAGGGGCCGCTGCCCGGTGGGGCGGCGCAGGGAGGAGAACTGCTGCCTGGCGGGATGGATCGGGGTGAGGGGCCGCTGCCTGGCGGGGTTCCCCGGGCGGAGCGGGGGACCGCGGCGGTCGGGCTGGTCCTGCTCGTTCCGCTGCTGCTCCTGCTGGTCCTGGCCGCGGTCGCGGCGGGCGGCCTGGTCAGCGCGCGGCTGGAGGTCGACGGCGCCGCCCGCCAGGCCGCCGGAGTGGC
>NZ_CDRNDK010000775.1:0-1874 GCF_977012225.1 Planomonospora algeriensis
TGAACCCGTGTACACGGCTTTGCAGGCCGTTGCCTCGCCTCTCGGCCACTCCACCAGCCAGATCCCGGGGGACCTGTCAGAGCGGAAGACGGGATTCGAACCCGCGACCCTCACCTTGGCAAGGTGATGCTCTACCACTGAGCCACTTCCGCGCGTCCCCGGCGAATTCGCCCGGGGCACGGGAGAACTCTAGCGCGTTCCCGGAGCGCGCGCGCCCAACCGGGCCGCCCGCCGCGGCCGCGGGACCCTCACCCCCGGAGCCGGACGACGTCCTGCGCCCGGACGAACATGACCCGGTGCCCGAACTGGATCTGGTGGTAGCGCGTCGCGCCCCGGATGAGGCGGTGCTTCGACGGGTCGAAGGTCACCGCCCGCAGGTGGGAGCCGCGGCGGGTCAGGCCGAGGCTGTAGCGCTGGCCGGCAGGGAGCCGGTACTGCAGCGGTACCGGCTTCTGCCGCTTCACCCCGCGCGGGTAGGCCGAGGCCTCGGGGTACGGCCTGCCGTACAGCCGCACCGAGGCCAGGCCCGGCCGGGGGGTGACCACGGGACCGCGGGCGCGTACGGAGGTCCGGGAGCCGGCGGGGTCGTGGAACCAGGCCTTCTGGCCGAGGTACCAGATCGCGGTCCAGTCGCCCCGGCGCTCGGCCAGGGCGTAGCGCTGACCGGTCGAGGCGCGGGCGGCGTGGTCGTAGACGCTGTGGCTGGAGCCGCCGGCCGGGTGCTTGCCGACGTCCCTGACCAGCGGGGCGTCGGCCGCCGGGGCGGTGCGCAGCCAGACCGAGGACGCGCCCGCGGGAGGGCAGGGGCGCGACCCGCCGCCGCACCCGGTGAAGTGGGGCCGGTAGACGGCGTAGCGGGGCAGGATCGTCACCGAGCGCGCGGGCCGCCGGCCGGTCAGACCGGCCAGGACGGCCAGGGCCGGTCGCGGCGCCCGGCCGGTCCGGTCCAAGGGGCGGCCCAGCAGCTCGAAGTAGTGCTCCCAGTCCCAGTAGGGGCCCGGGTCCTCGTGCATGCCGCGCACGGTCGCCGGGGTGGCGCCGGGCACGTTGTCGTGGCCGAGGATGTGCGCCCGGTCCAGCGGCACGCCGTACCGGCGGGCGAGGTGGCGGACCAGCCGGGCCGAGGCCCGGTACATCGCCTCGGTGTACCAGGCGCCGCCGTGGGCCAGGTAGCCCTCGTGCTCCAGGCCGATGGAGCGGGAGTTGACGTACCAGTTGCCCGCGTGCCAGCCGATGTCCTGGCCGCGCAGGTGCTGGGCGATGTGGCCGTCGCTGGAGCGCAGGGTGAAGTGCCAGCTCAGGTAGGCGGGGTCGGCGGCGAGCCGGGTCATGGCGTCGTAGCTCGTCTCCCCGTCGTGGACGACGATGTAGTCGATCTCCCGGCGGCCCTCGTAGCGGTCGTGGTTGCCGTAGCGGCCCTTGCCCAGCTTCCGGTAGGCGGCGGGGATCCACTCGCAGGAGACCCCGCGCGGGCAGTCGGGCCCCGCGGCGCCTCCGGGGTCCTGGCGCGGGACGAGCCGCCGGGGCGAGCGGCCGTCCCGGTCCGGGCGGCCGGGCTCCGCCGGGGCCGCGGGGATCGCCGGGACCGCCGGGGTCAGGCCGGGGTCCGGGCGCAGGACCATCCGCTCGCCGTCGTCGGTCATCCGGGCGGCGCCGGTGCGGAGCGTCGCGTAGACCTCGTCGGCGAAGACCGCCGCGGCCCGGGCCTCGCGGGTCCCGGGATAGCGGGCCACCGCCTCGTACCAGTGGGCGGGCCCGGCGTCCGGCCGCCCTCCGGTGCTCCGCTGGTGGTCGGCGAGGAGCGCGGCGCCGCCCATGATGTTGGCGGCGGGTCCCGGCGCAGGCGGTCGGGGGAGATCCCGGTCAGCGCGCGG
>NZ_CDRNDK010000776.1:0-1867 GCF_977012225.1 Planomonospora algeriensis
GGGCCGGCCGCGGCCGGGCCTGGTTCGGGAGGGGGGGCCGGGCGCCTCCGGTGGTGTGCCCCGGGGCGTGTCCGGGGCCGTCCCCGGCTGCGGAGCACCGTCGCGGGAGGTGGGTTCGGGCACGTTCCGCTATTGCCCGTTATGGGAAGAAATAGTCGGATGAAAAGGGGGTGGAGCTGGGGAACGGCTCACCCCAGGCTGACGTACCGGCGAGGACGCAGGGCGTGGCCGCGCAGGGCCGCCAGCGCGGCGGCGCGGCCCGCCGGGGTGAGCCCGTCCCCCGCCCGCAGGCCGAACGCGTCCAGAAGGCGGGTCAGCCCGGTCAGGGAGGCGTCGATCTCCGGCCGGCGCTCCTCCTCGCAGCCGATCACGGCGGCCACGCTCTCGCGGTCGGCGGGCAGGCCGTCGGCCAACAGTATGAGCGCCACCTCCCTGGCGGAGACACCGAGGTCGTGCTCGCGGGAGACGGGCGAGAGCAGCGCGGCCGTCGCGGCCTCCCAGAGCAGGTCCGCGTCACCGAGCAGGCGCCGCCCGGCGGCGGTGGTCACCAGGGCGCGGCCGTTCCGGTCCAGCGCACCCATCCGCCGGGCGGCCTCTCCCGCCGCGGCCAGTTCGTCGCCGCCCCAGCCGCCGGGCGTCTCCGAGAGCGCCGCGAGCACGGCGGGCGCGACGGCGACGGAGTCGTCCGGACCTTCCGCGTCCTCAGGGTCCCCAGGGACCCGGGAATCCAGCGAGTCCGACGGGGCCGGGACGAGCGGGATCCCGCCGGGCTCCCCGCCTCGGCGCAGCAGCCAGCGCAGCGCCGCCAGATGCTCCCCGGCCGGAACCGGGATCGGGGCGTGCAGACGGACCTCGAAGGGCTGGGCCAGCTCGCGCCAGGCCGTTCCCCGGCCCAGCACCCACCGGTTCAGCCGCTCCCCCTGCACCCGGTGCAGCCAGTTGTCCCCACCCAGCTCGGCCCGGGGCGCGGTCAGCCAGCGGCGGGTCAGGGCCTCGCGGTCGCGGGTGGAGCCGGGCGCGAGCCCGCCCGAGACGATGGCCAGCTCCAGGGCGGCCGAGCAGGCGCCGTGGGCGCCCAGCTCCTCCGGTCCCATGATCGAGCTCCACCGCAGCTCCGGCACGTCGGGCGGGAGCACCCCGCGGGCGTCCAGCGCCGACTGGTAGGCGGCGATCCCGGCGTCCTCGCCGGCCCGGGCGTAGGTGCGCAGGATCTGCGCGGTGACGGGGGAGGAGCACAGCGCCGCGTAGCGCTCCAGCCCGCCCAGGCGGAGCAGCCGGCCCAGCGCGCGGGCCGTCGCGGGCCGGTCGCCGGAGACCTTGGTGGGCAGCGTGTACCAGAGGAACTCGCAGACGGCGAGTTCGGTGATCGTCTCCAGCGGCTCACCGCCGCTCAGCCACTCGATCGCACCGCGGGCGTCCTCGGCGCAATCGGGATCGGACCGTTCGAGATCGGCGAGGAGCGCGGCCACGTCCGGTGCAGGCATGCCTCGAAGTCTGCCGTATGACGGCCTGCCCTGACGATGAACGTGACGTAGTGGATCGTGCACGTCGCCCACCCTACGAAATCAGCTCTAAGCAACTCGTATGTGGACGGTCAGATCCACCTCTGGAAGAGCATTCTCGCGTGCCACTCGGCGTACGGGATGCTCTCCGCGGTGAGCACGGGATAGAGGTACCAGAAATTGAGCAGCGCGAGCAGCACGAACGCCCCGACGACCCCCGCACCGATCATGCGCCGCCTCGACGGGACGTGCATCGGGCCGAAGAGCCCGGCGACCCCCGCGCCGAGCATGCGCTGCTTCGGCGAGGCGTGCGCCGGGCCGATGACCAGTCCGGCGGCCAGGACGACGGCCAGGATCATGAACGG
>NZ_CDRNDK010000777.1:0-1859 GCF_977012225.1 Planomonospora algeriensis
CTGCGGTTTCAGGGCCGAACGTGGCATGGATCGGCCCGGAGCTGCGGAACGCAGGGCGGGAGACCGAGCGGAAAAGGACCCGGACCCGGCGCGGCCTGTTGCCGATGTGCGCAGGCTGCCCGCCCGGAACCGGCCGGGCGGGCTGTGATCTGGTCGCCGCGGTCAGGCCGATCCGGCCGCACCGCTGCGTGCGGCGCGGACTCGGCCCCGTGCCGTGGCGACGGCCAGCGCGGCCAGCGTGGTGACCAGAGCCGCCATGTACGCGATCGACTTGGCCGTGTTGACGGCGCTCAGGACGGCCGCCACCGCGTCGAGGCGGTCGGGGTACCTCGCGATCAGCACGGTGATGCCGATGTCCTCGGCGTAGTTCAGCACCGCGCCCGCCACCGGCAGCACCGGGGCCAGCGCACGCAGCAGGCCGGGCACCGGCAACCGGGTGGTGGCGTAGCGCAGGCCGAGGACGGTGAAGGCGGTGAACGCCAGCACGAGGGGGACGTCGAGCAGCAGGATGAGCAGGTGGTCGCGCCGCCCGTCCGGGCCGTAGGCGGCAAGCCAGGCGTAGGCGGTCTCGGCGCTGTAGCCGCCGCTGCGCGGCTCGGCGAGGTTGCGGGCGCCGAGCAGGTTGAGGATGCCGGCGCCGGTGGCGTCGTGGAACGCGGTGGTGGCCGCGTACATCGCCCCCAGCAGGGCGGCGAATGTCGCCGCCGCGGCGGCGACCGTGCGTCCGGTGGCGTGGCGGTCGAGGAAGGTGATCATGATGACGGCCTCCTGAGGGCGGCGAGCGCCGCCTGTTCGATGACGGTGTCGTGGCGGGTCTCGCCGAGCAGGTCCAGAGCCCCGGGCGCGGCCAGCGTGGCCAGGATGATCGGGCGCAGCACGCAGCCGAGGAAGATGCCGGCCAGCAGGTTGGCCTGGCCGTCGCGGATCACTCCGGCGCGCTGCCCGGCGGTGACGATGCCTTCGACGATCTCCACCGGGTAGACCGTGCCCTCCGGCAGGTGCGGCAGGAACGCCGGGGTGCGCACCAGGGTGAACACGAACGCGTCGGGGTCCTCCCGGTAGGCGGCCAGCACCGCGCGGATCACGGCGGTGAGCTTGGCGGCCGGGTCCTGCGGCCCGTCGGCGATGGCCTGCAGGCGCTCGGCGTAGCGCGTGACGTGCTCGGCGTACAGCTCCTGGGCGATGGCCTCCTTCGACGGGTGGTGGCGGTACAGCGCCGATTCGGCGACGCCCGCGCGCTCGGCGATGTGCCGGGTGCGGGTGGCGTCGTAGCCGTATTCGGCGAAGCACGACAGCGCCGCGCGCAGGATGGCGTCCTTCTGGCTGGCCCGTGGCATGTCGTCTCCCTTCAGGTTCGTGGTGCCGGCGGTTCAGGTTCGTGGTGCGGACGGCATGGGTCCGGTGTCGAGGCGGCGCACGCCGGGGACGTCCAGGGCGAAGTCCGGTCCCAGCAGCGCGCCGGGTGAGTGCGCTCCCGGATCGGTGCCGGCCAGCACCGTCTCGGCGGCCCGGACCGCGGCCTCGGCGGTGTAGGCGTAGCCCTCACCCGTCTGCAGCCACGCGTGGATGCTGCGGCCGTCCGCGGTGACGGCGCGGGCGCCGATGAGGCTGTGCCGTGCCGGATCGGCCGGCGGCCGGGGTGTCCGGGGCCGGTCGGCGGTGCGCTCGCGTGCCGCTCGCCGGCCGGCGATCCAGGGCAGCAGCGGCAGCAGTAGGCGCGCGAGCGCCGGCGGCAGTCCGACCGGCATCGAGGCGGTGATGTCGCCGATCCCGGTCGTGCGGTGGACCGCCGGCAGATCCCCGGTGGGCAGCGGGACCACGCTGCGTCTGCCGGCCGGAGTCGCGACCCGGCGGGCGCC
>NZ_CDRNDK010000778.1:0-1858 GCF_977012225.1 Planomonospora algeriensis
AGCTGGTCGGACCCGGCGGTGCTGGGGGCGGCGCTGGGCGTGCTGGCGGTGGGCGCGGCGCTGGTGGCGGTCGCGGTCGTGCCGGGGCGGTCCCGGCTGGTGCCGCTGGAGACGGGCGATCCGCTGGCGGTGATCGGCCTGACCCGGTCGGGGCTGCGCCGTACGCTGCGGGCCGCGGCGGAGTCGGTGGACGGGGTGGTCCGGGCCCGGGTGCGGCTGGGCCGCGGGGGCGTGGAGGTCCTGGTGGTCGCGGAGACGGACGGGACGGGGCGGTTGCTGCGCCAGGTGGGCGCGGCGGTCGGGGACCGGCTGGCCGATCTGGGCGCGGTCTGCGGCGACGAGGTCGTGGTGCGGTTGCGTGGACGGGGGAGCCGGTGAGGGCGTTTCCGGGGGATCGGCGCGGGCGGGGAGCAGCCGGGGGGTCTGCGCCGGCGGGGGCGTTTGCGGGGGAGCCACGTAGGCGGGAGGTCCGATGAGGCCGTATCTGGGCAACCGTATCGGCCTGACCGTCACCGGGCTGGTGCTGGCCGGGGCCGGGGCGTACGGCGTGCTGCGCGGGCTGGGGGAGATCCCGGGGCAGGCGGCGGGGGCGCCGGTCCTGGATCCGGGGCTTCCGGCGCGGCTGGCGGAGGATCCCGGGGCGGGGTGGCTGGCGGCGCTAGTACTTGTAGTACTGGGGCTTGTCTCGGTCCGCTGGCTGCTGCGCTCCCTGGGCTGGGGGCGGCGGGGCCGGCGCAGCGAGACCGGGATCGCGATGCTGGGCGTCGCGCTTAAAGAAGTCGAAGGGCTGAGCCGGGTCCGGGTCCGGACGGTCGAGGGGGACGGATCCGGATCGGGGTGCGCTGCGGGCCCGCGACCGACGTCGGCGAGCTCGTAGCGCGGATGAACGAGGACGCCGTCGACAGGGTTCGGCGGGCGGTAGGGGACGACGCGCTGGGGGTTTCCGTCCGGCTGCACGTCCGCCGTCGCTGAGGTTCGCCGGGCGGTCCGGTCCGGGGGGTCCCCGGAGCCGCCGCCGGGGGCCTGTCCGCCGGCGGTCCCGGCCATGGGTGCGCCGGGGGCGGTCTGGGAGTCGCGTCTGCCGAAGGCCAGTCCGGCGGCCAGGCCGGCCAGGGGTACGGCGGTCGCCGTGTAGCGGTGGTCGAAGGCCACGGTGAACTGCGGCAGCGCGATCAGGGCGACGGCCGCGGCCCAGGGCAGGAGGACGGCGCCGCCGAGGCGCCGCCAGTGGGCCAGGACGCCGATCAGGCCGATGACGAGGACGACGCCGAGGAAGGGCCCGCGCAGGAAGCCGTGTTCCTGGTAGGTGCGCAGCCAGCTCGCGTATGGGTCGACGAGGCTGGGTTCGCCGGGGTCGGCCTGGTAGGCGGTGGCGAGTTCGGCGGCGGTGCGGCCGCCGGAGACGGGGATGTCGGGCAGGGAGGCGGCGGCGTCGGGGAAGACGTAGGCGCTCTGGTCCTCCTCGGTGGGGTAGACGCGCCGGTTCCAGTCGAAGACGTGGGCGAGGTCGGCGAGTCCGGTGCGCAGGAAGTCGGCGGGCTGGGCTCTGACGGCCCGCAGGGCGAAGTCGGTGGCGAGCGCGTCGCGCTCGGCGGGGGAGCCATGGAGCGTGTTCAGGGGCGAGTCGCCGGCGGAGAGGTAGGCGGGGGGCGGTTTGCGCTCGCTGAGCGGTTCGGTGGGGCAGAGGGCGGCTTCGGGGCCGGTGGGCCTGATCCGGGCGCAGTCGGCGAAGGTCATCGTGCGGGCCCACAGGTGGGTGCCGCCGCCGCGGGTCAGGCCGTGGCCGGGCTCGGTCCCGGGCCAGGCGGCGTACGCGCCGAGGGCCAGGGCGGCGGCCGCGGCGGTGGCGTTGAACGGC
>NZ_CDRNDK010000779.1:0-1858 GCF_977012225.1 Planomonospora algeriensis
AGCGCCGCACGCCGGTCCTCGCCGGTCACGGCGCGTCCTCGGCCGCGGAAGGGGCCGCGAGGACGTCCCCGGCTCCGGTGCCGCCCGCGGGTTCGGTCTCGGCACCGCCCGCTGGACCGTCGGCGGGGCGGTCGCCGCCGGTGGGGCGTCCCACCGGCGTGACGCCGCACAGTGCGGCGACCCCGGCGAGCGGCACGTCCCCGGCGACGCTGCGGACCAGCAGGGTCTCCACCGCGTGCAGGAGGGTGTACGCCGTGGCACTCGACAGCCGGGCGGTGTCGACCAGCAGGTCGAGCCGGCAGGTGTGCGCGGCGGGACCGGCGGAGAAGAAGGCGGTGGCGTCCACCATCTGCCACGCGCCGACGGGGAAGGTCCGGGTCCGCCCGGCCAGCTCGGCCGGGTCGCCGGGCGGCAGGGCGGGCCAGTCGCCGGTGGGCCGGGTGTCGTTGAAGTAGGCCGACAGGTCGACGGCGCCGCCGCGCGCGCGGCCGATCTCCTCGCGCAGGGCCGCCATCGCGGCCGGGTCGTAGTGCGCGTACCGGTAGGCGGTCAGCGCCTGCCGGTGCCCGGCGCGCGCGGCGTCGGCGAACGTCCCGGCGGACAGGTCCAGCGTGAAGAGCCCGTCCTGCACGGCGGTGCCGACCATGGCCGCGGTCCGCGGATCGTGCCGGTTGGCCACGATGAGCTGCATGGCCACCCGACGGTGCCCGGTCAGCGCCGCCAGGACCGCGGCGCATCCCGAGGTCAGCACGCTGGAGGTGCTCACCGCCCAGCGCGCCGCGAGCGTCCGGGCGGCCGCGCCCGCGGCGGCCGACTCCATGCCGACCTTGACGAACCTCGGCTCCTCCGGGGTCCGCTCGGGGAAGTCGAAGAGGGTCGCCGGGGCCTGCTCCAGCTCGGCGCGCCAGTGCCGCAGCGCCCGCTCGCCCCGGGCCGCGCCCGCGCCCTGCTCCAGGGCGGCCTGGTCCAGCGGCTGCCAGGCCGGTGCGGGCAGGTCCTCCCCGGCGAGCAGGGCCCGCCACTCGGTGGCGAGGATCTCCAGCGCCCACGCGTCCACCGCCAGGTGCGACAGGGCGAAGGCCACCGCCCGGGGCCGCCCTCCGGAGGTGACGACGGCGCACCGGATCGGCGGCTCGGCCGCGTGGTCGAAGACCCTGGCGGCCAGCTCGGCGGCGGCCTCCCGCGCGGCGGCGAGCGGCTTGGCCTCTCCGGCGTCGAGCACCCCGACCGTCAGCGTGCCCTCGCGCATCACCCGCTGGACCGGTCCGTCCGGCGTCTCCTCCCAGGTCGTGCGGAGGCTCTCGTGCCGCTCGACCAGCGTGCGCAGGGCGCTCAGGACGGTGTCCAGGTCGCGCCTGCCGTAGACGGGCAGGCTCCAGGGCAGGTTGTAGTACGGGTCGTCCTCGTCCAGCCAGCGGATCAGCCGCCAGAAGGCGCGCTGGCCCCAGGTGACCGGGGCCCGCCCGCCGCGTGCCCCGGTGAACTCCAGCGGCACCGCCCGCTCCCGCACGGTCCCGGCCGTCATCGGGACCTGGCGATCTCGGCGGCGACCCCGCTCACGGTGGGGTCGTCGATGAACACCTCGAAGGAGAGCTCGACGCCCATCCGGTCGCGCACCAGGGCGATGATCCGGGTGATCGTCAGCGAGTGCCCGCCGAGGTCGAACAGGTCGTCGTCCGGCCCGATCTCGTCCATCTCCAGCGCCTCGCGCCAGATCGCGGCGACCTCCTCGGCCAGCGCGTCCTCCGCGGCGGACGCCGGGTCTTCGGCGGACACCGGACCTGTGGCGGACGCCGGGCCTGCGGCCGACACCGGGCCTGCGACGGACCCCGGGCCTGCGACGGACGCCGGGCCTTCG
>NZ_CDRNDK010000780.1:0-1856 GCF_977012225.1 Planomonospora algeriensis
CGGAGGCGCCAGCGCGCGGCCTGGCGCGGCGGAGGCGGCGAAGGCGCAGGGTCTGGCGGAGGCCGAGGCGGCCAGGGCCAAGGGCCTGGCCGAGGCCGAGGCGATCCGCGCCCGGTCCGAGGCCCTCGCCGAGAACCAGGAGGCGGTCATCGCCCAGCAGCTCGCCGAGAACTGGCCGAAGATCGTCGAGTCCGGCGCCAAGGCCTTCGGCAACGTGGACCACATGGTCGTGCTGAACGGCGCCCAGGGCATCGAGGAGATGCTCGCCAAGGCGCTGACCCTCGGCGGCACCGGCCTCGGCCTCGCCCGCACCCTCCTGGCCGGCGGGGCTCCCGCCCCCAACGGGGTCGTCCCCGCCGCGAACGGCACCCCCGTCCCCCCGAAGGACCCCGACCCCGTCCCCTGACCCCGAGCACCAGGCCGGCCCCGCGCGGCGGCCCGGCCGGGTCCCTCCCCGGCGGGATGAGGGCTATCCGGCCTGGGGTCGGAACGCCCGGGCGAAGGCGTCGTGGGTGGGTGTGCCGGGGGAGCGGTCGAGCACGGCGAAGACGACCTGGCCGAACGTCCCGTGGAAGGCGCCTCCGGGGCCGAGGTGCCCGGCGAAGACGGACGCCACCAGCTCGGGCGGGTTGCGGAACACACCGCAGCCCCAGGCGCCCAGCACGAGCCTGCGCACCCCCGACGCGGCGAAGAGTGCGAGGACCCGCGCCGCCCGCTCGGACAGCACCTCGGGAAGGCGCTCCAGCCGCGGACCGTCCCCGCGCATGGCACCCGCGTTCGGCGCGGCGGCGGTCACGAAGGAGACGGAGTACGGCTGCGCGAGCAGCCCGCCCCGATCGTCCCGGAACACCGGGACGGCGGGCGAGAAGATCGCGCGGTGGCTGTAGAGCAGGTCGCCCTGACCCCGGTGGAAGTCGTAGAAGTCCTGCGCCTCGGTCAGGCAGCGGTACAGCCCGGAGGAGCGGGCCAGGCTCTCCTCCTGCGCCTCGGAACCGTTCAGGAACCCGCCGCCGGGGTTCTTCGCCGAGGCGAAGTTGAGGCAGCCCACCGGGTCACCCACGGGGTCGCCCGTGTCCGCCAGCCGGCGGGCGGCGGACAGGGACGTCTCGTTGACGACCTCCACCCGGGCGGAGGGGACGGGGTCCGCCGCCTCCGGAGTCCGAGCGCCGGACCGCTCCCCATAGGCCGCCAGCAGCCCGGTCAGCTCGTCGGGCGTCCACAGGCGCGTGCCGGCGACGGCGGCGGCGAGCTCACCGGCGACGGAGACCCGCCGCCCGGAGCCGTCGGCGTACCAGCCGCGTTCCAGGATCTCCACGGTCTCCGCGGCCAGAGCCCGGCGCCCGTCTCTTCTCATCGTCATCTCCTCCGGCTCCTCGTCACTTCCTCGCGGCAAGTTAATCTCACAAAGAGAGATTCTCAACCAGATAAAAACCCGCTCGCGGCCGGCCTCCTGCGCTCGGGCAGTACCACCGGCACGGAGTCCGCCGCCGACGGCGGACTCCTCAACGCCGTCTGAGTCCCGAGTGGTGCCGATGAGATCCACAAGTGCCCTGACGGGGCCGCCCTACGGCGCCGGGCCATGAGCTCCTTCCTGCCAGGATGGCCGCAGGCGACGGCGAGCCGCCCTGAACGCCCCCGCACGGATCGCTTCAGCGGCGGCGGGAACGCCGGGCGGCCGGAGAGCGAGACGCTACGGCCCGCATGGGTACGGCGGGGCAGCGATGCACGGAGGCGGGCCGGTGGTCCTGCCGGCGTATAAAGCACCGCACCCCGCGCGCCCGCCAGGCCGGAGGCCTGACCCCACCAGAGCCCGGCTGAGACGGCCGGCAGGACCACCGGCCCGCCGCAGTGCGCAC
>NZ_CDRNDK010000781.1:0-1852 GCF_977012225.1 Planomonospora algeriensis
CGTGCGCCGCCGGGCTGCTCCTGCGCCCCCTCCTCGGCGGCCTGTCCGCCCCCGCCGCCCTGGTCCTCGGCGCGGCCGCCGTCGCGCTCGTGTTCACCGTCGTAGCAGCACTCACCGGATCCAAGGAGATCACGCGAATGATCGGCTCCACGCCAGGAACGAGGCGAATGTGACCGGCAGACCGGCCATGCCGTACATCCTGATGTACCACTCGGTGGACAGGTACGACAGCGACCCGCTGCTCGTCACCGTCTCCCCGCGGCGGTTCGCCGGCCAGATGGACTGGCTCCGGCGGCACGGCCTGCGCGGGGTCTCGGTGCGGGAGCTGCTGGTCGCCGAGGCGTCCGGCCAGGCCCGCCGGATGGTCGGGCTGACCTTCGACGACGGGTACGCCGACTTCGCGGCCGAGGCGGTCCCCGTCCTGCTGCGGCACGGCTTCACCGCGACCGTGTTCGCGGTCGCCGGGCTGCTCGGCGGAGACAACGCGTGGGACCGGGACTGCCCGCGCAAGACGCTGATGACCGCGGCGGACCTGCGCCGGGTGGCCGCCGCGGGCATGGAGGTCGCCTCGCACTCCGTCCACCACGTGTCCCTGACCGGCGCCTCCGACGCCGAGCTGGAGATGGAGCTCAAGGAGAGCCGGGCGGTCCTGGAGGACGTGCTCGACCGCGAGATCGCCGGGTTCGCCTACCCGTACGGCCATGCGGGCGCCCGGGAGGTGGACGCGGTCCGCTCGGCCGGCTACTCCTACGCCTGCGCCATCCGGCCCTCCGAGTTCAGCGGGCGGTACGCGCTCGCGCGGACCTACGTCGGCGACCGCGACAGATCGCTGCGGCTGCGCGCCAAGCGGCTCCGCCACGGCCTGCGCTGGGGGCGGGGCCGATGAGCGGGCGACAGCGGACGAGGGTCCTGCACGTCATCACCGGCCTGGCCACCGGAGGAGCCGAGCAGCAGCTGAGGACCCTGCTGCCGCATCTGGACGCCGAATGCGAGGTCGTCGCGCTGACCAACCCCGGGGCCGTCGCCGAGGCCATCGCCGCCACCGGCGTGCCCGTGCACTGCCTGGGCATGCGGGGCAACCGCGACCTGCGCGCCGTACGGCGGCTGGCCCGGCTGATGCGCGCCGGGCGCTACGACGTGGTGCACACCCACCTGTACCGGGCCTGCGTGTACGGCCGGGTGGCGGCACGCCTGGCGGACGTGCCCGCGATCGTCTCGACCGAGCACTCCCTGGGGGAGGACCGGGTCGAGGGGCGCCGCGCGACCCGGGGGGTCCGCGCGCTGTACCGGATGACCGAGGCACTGGGCGACGTGACCGTCGCCGTCTCCGGGACCGTGGCCGACCGGCTCGCCCGGTGGGGGGTGCCGCGCTCCCGGATCGAGGTGATCCCCAACGGGATCGACAGCCAGGCCTTCCACTACGACCCCTACCTCAGGCACGAGGCGCGGGCCCGCCTGGGCATCCCGCCGGACGCGCACGTCGTGGGCGGCGTGGGACGGCTGGAGCCCGGCAAGCGCTTCGACGTCCTGCTGGAGGCCCTGGCGGGCCTGGACGGGAGCGTCCTGCTGCTGGTCGGCGAGGGGTCCGCCCGCGGGGCGCTCACCGAGCGCGCCCGCGCGCTGGGGATCGAGGAGCGGGTGGTGTTCGCCGGCGAGTCGACGGAGGTGCCCGCGCTGCTGTCGGCCATGGACGTGCTCGCCGCCCCGTCGGTGGAGGAGACGTTCGGGCTGGCCGCGGTCGAAGGCCTGGCGGCGGGGCTGCCCGTCCTCTACTCCGTCTGCCCCGCCCTGGAGGAGCTGCCGCCGGACGCCGCCCCCGGGGCCCGGCGCGTGCCCCCCCGACCCCCGCCGC
>NZ_CDRNDK010000782.1:0-1848 GCF_977012225.1 Planomonospora algeriensis
GGGGGCGGCGGCCCCGCCGGCCGCCGTGTCCTCGCCGTGCCCGGCGGCCGCCGTTCCCCCGGTGTTCCCGGTGTCCACGGGGTCTCAGTCCCCCCGGCTCCAGGACCGGGCGATGGCGGCGGCCAGGCGGACGTTCCCGCGCACCGCGGCCAGGTTCGCCTCCAGCGAGGCGCCTCCGGTGCCGCGCACCAGGTAGCCGAGGAGGAACGGGGTGATCGCCTGGCCGGTGACCTTCTCCCGCTCCGCCGCGGCGAGGGCCTCGGCGAGCACGCGGTCGTGCAGGTCCGGGTCGAGCTGCCGGTCGCGGGGGACCGGGTTGGCCACGATCAGGGCGGTCTCCGGGCCGCCGAGGGCGTCCTGGGCCCGCATGGCGGCGGCGGCCTCGTCCGGGGTCTCGATCCGCCACTCGACCGGCTCGCCGGAGGTGTGCAGGTAGAAACCGGGGAACTCGTCGGTGCGGAACCCCGCGACGGTGACGCCCCGGGTCTCCAGCCGCTGCAGGGTGGCCGGGACGTCCAGGATCGACTTCACGCCCGCGCACACGATGGTGAGGCGGGTACGGCTGAGCGCGTCGAGGTCGGCCGACTCGTCCTGGTCGGCGGTCCACCCGCGGTGGACGCCGCCGAGACCGCCGGTGGCGAAGATCCGGATGCCGGCCCGGGCGGCCAGGAACGAGGTCGCCGAGACCGTGGTCGCGCCGCTCGCCTTCAGCGCCGCGGCCAGGGGCAGGTCGCGGGCGCCCAGCTTGCGCAGGCCGGACTCGGTGGCGATCCGCTTGAGCCCGGCGGCGTCCAGGCCGATGTGCGCGACCCCGTCCAGCACCGCGATGGTCGCGGGGACGGCCCCCTCCTCGCGGACGATCTCCTCCAGCTCGGCCGCGACCTCCAGGTTGCGGGGCTGGGGGAGGCCGTGCGAGATGATCGTGGACTCGAGCGCCACGACGGGGGAGCCCTGTGCCAGCGCCTCGGCCACCTCCTCGGAGGGGCGGAGCATGCTGTCGAGCGGCTGCTGGGTGGTAGGCATGGGCGGGATCTGTCTCCTGGGTCCGGGACCGGGCGGTCGCCCGACTGGAACGGCGCAAACGGTCTTTTCGCTTCAAACAAGCACGTTACGGGCAGGATGGGGCGGCGTCCACCTGAGGACCGCCCGGGGCGGCGATCCTTCGAGGCAGGAAAGAATCTACTTTGTACAGGACCGGGGTGGGACACCCTCACTCAAGGGCACGATCCGGCACCGGGGCCTCAGGCCATAGCCTGGGGCTATGAGCGCCCTGCCCGACCTCGAGTCCCTGCGGTTGCTCGTCGACGTCGAGAGGCTGGGGAGCCTGGGGCAGGCGGCCCGGACCGCGGGCATCGCCCAGCCCTCGGCGAGCAAGCGGATCGCGCTCCTGGAACGCCGCCTCGGCCTGACCCTGCTCGAGCGCACCCCCCGGGGCTCCATGCTCACCTCCCAGGGGACGATGATCGCGGCCTGGGCGGCGCAGGTGCTCGCGGCGGCCGAGGAGCTGATGCGCGGGGCGGAGGCCGTACGGCACGCGCGGGCTGCGCACCTGCACATCGCGGCCAGCATGACCGTGGCCGAGTACCTCCTGCCGCGCTGGCTGGGGGAGCTGCAGGGCCGCGAGCCGCAGGTCCAGGTCGGGCTGGAGGTGCAGAACTCCGCGGAGGTGGCCAGGCTCGTCGGCGGGGAGGCGGGCGGGATCGAGCTCGGGTTCGTGGAGGGCCCCTCGGTGCCGCAGGGGCTGGCCTCCCGGGTGGTGGCCACGGACCGGCTGGTGGTCGTGGTCGCACCGGGCCATCCCTGGGCGCGCCGCCGCACGCCGCTGCTCGCCGCGGAGCTGGCCGCGAC
>NZ_CDRNDK010000783.1:0-1846 GCF_977012225.1 Planomonospora algeriensis
CGCCGCCCGGCGGCCGGGGTTCGGGCTCACCAGGGTTCGGGGCTCAGCCGAGCGTGGCGGGGTGGTCGGAGACGACGCAGACCGCGATCTCCCGGTCGTCCGCGCCGCGGGTCCGCCACTCGAGCAGGTGCCGGCCCTGCCAGCGCAGGGCGCGCGGGCCGTCCGGCGGGAGGTCCAGGGGGAGGGCGGACAGGTCGGCCGCGCGCAGGCCGTCCAGGGTCAGCTCACCGCGCTTGACGAGCGCCTCCTTGCGCGCCCAGAGCCGGATCAGCTCCTCGTTCCCGCGGACCAGCTCCCGCTCCGCGGGGGTGAGCGCCTGCCCGGCCAGGGACTCGTCCAGGGGGCCGGCCGGGACGCACTCGGCGTCCACGCCGACCAGGCCGGGACCCGCCGCGGCGCACACGTATCCGCGGGTGTGGCTCAGGCTGACGCCGAGCCGGGGGATCTCCGCGATGTACGGCCTGCCGTGCCCCGGCCCGTGGTACTCGCAGATCTGCAGCAGGGTCAGCCGGTCCTCCGGAACCCCGGCCACCTTGGCCGCGCACCGCCGTACGAGCACGTGGGCCGCGACGAAGTCACGCCGGTCGGACTCCCGGATGAACGCCGCCGCGCGCTCGCGCTCCACCTCGGTGAGCAGGTCCATCGAGGCCGGAGAACAGATCTCGTCGGTGGGGCCGGCCAGCACCAGACAATCACGCATTCGCCCAGATTAGAGCTTTCGGTAGGAATGGGAGGGTATATCGCCTGAGTCACCGGTCCTTCCCGGTCGGACTCGGGGAGGGACCGGGCTCGACCGCCTTGCCGTCGGGATCGGTCACGAGCTCGTCGGCGGCGCCCATCACGGTCGCGTCGTTCACCCTCCACTGGCCGCCGATCTTGACCAGGCCCAGCTCCATGTGGGCGCCGAGCATGCGCCGGGTGCCCGCGGTGCTCTTCACCTGGGAGTCCACGACCGTGATGGCCCTGGCCCTGCCGTCGGCGACCTCGGAGACGTAGACGCCGCGGACCGAGGCCGTGGAGGACGCCCGCATCGCGCTGATCACGCTCTCCAGCGGGCTGAACGCCTCGTCGTAGGTCTTCTCGAAGTCCTCGCCCGACAGGCCGAAGACCCGGTCGCGGTAGGCCTGCAGATCGGTGTGGTCATAGGTCTGCAGCGCCACGGCGAACTCCCCGGCCCTGGTGGAGACCGCGAGCCGCTCGCTCCGCTCCGCCGCGAGCCGGTCGGCCAGCCGCTCGGCGGAGATCCACTGCACCGCGCCGAACGCCACCGCCCCCGCGACGACCGCTCCGGCGACCGCCCAGGCCACCCTCCTGCGCCACGCCGCGGACCCCTTGCGGCCCCCGGAGACGCTCTCCTGCTCCGCCGCCGGGGCGGCCGTGGAGATGGGCCCCGACGTGGGCACAGGTCCCGACGCGGACTCAGGCTCGGGTCCGGGTCCGGGTCCGGGTGCGGGCGCGGACCCAGGCTCGGGTGCGGCTCCGGGCTCCGGGGGCACGGCGCGGCCGGCGGGCTTCCCGGGCTTCCCGGGTTCCTCGGTGGGGATGCCGACGGTGGGAGCCTCCTCGGCGAGATCCGCGGGCTTCTGGGAGGTGGGACTCATGTCAGTGCTCCTGTTCACGGCGGCGGGCCGCCCGGCCGACGGCGATCCAGCCGAGCACGCCGCCGGAGACGGCGACGGCGGCGAGGACCGCGACGATGAGGGGGGTGAGGTTCTGCGGCGCGGGACCGGTGGCGTCCCGCCCTTCCCCGGCCTCGACCGGCCGCCGGGCTCTCCGGGCTCGCCGGGGCCGGTGGGATCGCCGTCCGCGGGCGTCGGCCCGCCGTCCGGGACGCGGCGGCTCGCAC
>NZ_CDRNDK010000784.1:0-1843 GCF_977012225.1 Planomonospora algeriensis
AGCGGCGAGGGTGAGCAGGGCCTCGGCCTCGTCGGCGCTCATGCGGGCGGCCGGCTCCTTGGCCAGCAGCCCCAGGACGGCCGAGGCCAGCGGGCCGGTGTGGGTCAGGGGCGGCGGCTCGCCGGCCAGGACGGCCATCATGGTCGCGGCCGGCGTGGCCTTGTGGAAGGGCGGACGGCCCTCCAGCGCCGCGTACAGCGTGGCGCCGAGGGACCACAGGTCCGACTCCGGCGTGGCGGGCAGGCCGTGCAGCCGCTCGGGCGGCAGGAAGGCGGGGGTGCCGACCATCCCGCCCGTCCGGGTGATCCCCGGCTCGTGGGAGGTCGAGGCGATGCCGAAGTCGGTCAGCACCACCCGGCCGTCGTGGGCCAGCAGGACGTTCTCCGGCTTGACGTCGCGGTGCAGCACGCCTGCGGCGTGCGCGGCCCGCAGCGCGCCCAGCACGCTCAGCCCGACGGCGGCCACCCGGTCAGGGGAGAGCGGTCCGCGCTCGCGGACGGTCTCGCCCAGCGAGCGCGAGCGCACCAGCTGCATGACGATCCAGGGCCGCCCGCCCTCCTCGACCACGTCGTGCACGATGATCACGGACGGGTGGTCGAGCCGGCCGGCGGTCTTGGCCTCCCGGACGGTCCGCTGGTTCAGGTCGGCCCGCGCCTTCTCGTCGACTCCGCGGTAGCTGACCTCCTTGACCGCGACGACCCGGTCGAGAAGCTCGTCGTGGGCGCGCCAGACGACGCCCATCCCGCCTTCACCGATGGGTTCGAGCAGGTGGTACCGGCCCGCGACCCTCCGTTCGGTCATGTCCTCGACTCCCTCCCCGGCTCACGAATCGTAGCCGGTCGGGCGGGACTTCACTTTTTCGACGAGAAGGTCGCGGCGAAGCCCTCGAACAGCTTCAGGTTCTTCTTCCACTTCGAGGCGGGGGTGTGCCAGTAGATCGCGTATCCCCGGCCGCCCTTGGTGATGAACCCCCGGTTGAGCACGCGGACCTTGCCGTAGCCCGGCTCCCAGGTGAACTCCCAGTCGGCGGCGTCCTCCATGTAGTCGACCTTCTCGATCCGGATGCGCTTGTAGCCGGGGAAACCGCCGCGGGCCTGGGGCTCGTACACGTCCCAGTCCCGCTTCGAATCGGGACCCGGGGTATTGGTGTATTCGATCATGAGATAGCTCCTGCGGTCGTCGGGACCGCGGAACCTCACCTGGGTCCCCTGCCGCCTCTCGACCTTCCAGCCCTTGGGCAGGCCGATCGAGAACCCGAAGGGGTCCTTGTGCGTGCGCCAGCCGGAGGGGAGCTCCGGCTTGTCCTTGTCCTTCTTGTCCTCGGTCTTCTTCTCGCTCTTCGACGGGGAGGGCGTGGGAGAGGACGGGTCGGGCGAGGAGTCCCCACCGCCGGGTTCCCCGGACTCGCCGGACCCGCCGGGCTCCGTGGGGCTCCCGGCGGGCGCGGACGCGCTCGGCCGGCTCTGCCCGGCCGTGCCCGCCGCGCCGTCGTCGCCGCTGTTCATGCCGATCCAGACGCCGACGCCGCCCACGAGCACCAGGGCCCCCACCACGATGGGCAGGCGCGCCGGACCCCGGGGAGGGGCGGTGAGGCCGACGCCCCCGGCGGAGGCGGCGGTTCCCAGCCGCGTCCGCTCCTGGTCGGCCGGGCCGGGCGCGGACCCGTCCCGGTGTACCGGTGCGGGCCGGGTCCTCGGCGCGGGTACGGCCGGCGGCTCGGCGGGCTCTTCGGGGACCAGGCTCCTGACGTACTTCCTGATGTCCGGGGATGGGGACGGGGAGGCGGCGGACGGGCCGCCGGAGGCCGCCGGGCCCTCCTCAGCGGCGCCGCCGGACGGGGACG
>NZ_CDRNDK010000785.1:0-1843 GCF_977012225.1 Planomonospora algeriensis
GTCGCGGGCTTGCGGGGCGCCGGGGCCCCGTAGGGCTTGCGCCGCTCGGGAGCCGCGGGCGAGTCGTCCCCGGCGGGCACGGCGCCGGCCGGGGAGGCCGGGGGGGGAGGCCGGGCGGATCATCCACGAGGGCTGCGTGGGGGAGCGTCCCTCGGTGACCTTCCGCAGCATGGCGGAGGCCTCGGCGTAGGTGAGCCGCTGGACGGGCTCCTTGCGGAGCAGCCCCTCCAGCACCGGCAGCAGCGGACCGGCGTTGCGCGCCGGGTCCGGCGGGTCGGTCATGACCGAGTGCATGGTGGCCAGCGGCATCTTGCGGTCGTGCGGGGACCTGCCCTCCACCGCCGCGTACAGCGTCGCGCCGAGCGACCACAGGTCGGACTCCCGGCGGGCGGGCAGGCCGCGCAGCCGCTCCGGCGCGATGAACGCGGGGGTGCCCGCCACGCCGGTCATGGTCAGCGTGCTCTCCGAGTCCAGCTTGGCGATGCCGAAGTCGGTGAGCACGACCCTGCCGTTCTGGGCGAGCAGGACGTTCTCCGGTTTGACGTCGCGGTGCAGCACCCCGGCGTCGTGCGCGCTCTGCAACGCCCCCAGCAGGGCCAGCCCGATCTCGGCGACCTGCCGGGGAGGCAGCGGCCCGTCCTCGCGGAGCACCTGGCCCAGCGAGCGGGACTGCACGAGCTGCATGACGATCCAGGGCTGCTCGTTCTCCTCGATCACGTCGTAGACCACCACGACGTTCGGGTGGGTCAGCCGGGCCGCCGCGCGCGCCTCCCGCAGGAGGCGCTGGTTGAGCGTCTGGACGTCCTCACCGAGGGCGGCGGAGTAGCGGACCTCCTTGATGGCGACGGTCCGGTCGAGGAGCTCGTCGTGAGCCTTCCAGACCGTGCCCATCCCACCCCGCCCGATGGGCTCCAGGAGATGGTAGCGGCCGGCGACGCGTCGCCCTTCCTGGTTCCCCTCCGACTGCATCACCCGCGTTGACCTCCCTCACAGTGGAGAAGATCCTCCCATAAACGGGGATCCGCCCCGACCCTCCGCGCGGCTGCGGTGCCCTACCTGCCAGGAGCGCCGGATCGCCGCGCGGCATGTCCGCCATGCGAGACGGCCGTCCCGCCCCGTGGCGAATCGGGCGGAGGTGGCCTAGACTCGGCGGTATGAACCGCTGTTCCGCGTTTATCAGGCCGGCTCCGGAGAGCCGGTCGCCCGACGCGTGACCCAGCGACCCTCCTGAGCCGGCGCAGGCAGAGACGACCCGTCTCTGCCTTTTTTGTTTCTCGCACCTCGCCGGCTCGCTGGACGCGCGCCGGCTTGAGCATCTGGGAGCCGAGATGTCGTTGACCGTACAGCCGACCGCACGGGCGGAGCGCGGAGCCGTACGCCTGGGGACCCTCACGCTGGGCGCCGGCCCGGCCGTGGTGATCGGCGGGCCGGGCGCGGACGCGCGCTGGATCGACCTGCGCGAACGCCGGGAGCGGCCCGGCACCGTCGCCGAGACCCTGGCCGGGGTCCGCGCCCGCTGGGCCGGGCCGGTCCTGGTGGAGCCGTCCTCCGCCGGCGACCTGCCGCAGATCGCCGCCGCGGCCGACGGCGTCGTGGTCGGGGCGGCCTGGACGCGCGATCTGCGGCTGGTCAGGGCGGTCTCCCGGCTCGGCCTGCCGGTGGTCGTCCAGCGCGGGCCGGCCACGTCCTGCAGGAGTGGCTGGCCGTCGCCGACTACTGCGCCGCCGACGCCGGCGACCGGATCGTGCTCTGCGAGGGCGGTGGACGCGGGCGGACGGGCTCGCCGGCGACCTCTCCCGACCTGGCCCTGATGCGCGAGGCCCGGGAGCGGTCCGGCCGCCCG
>NZ_CDRNDK010000786.1:0-1841 GCF_977012225.1 Planomonospora algeriensis
CCGGCGAACCGGACGACCCGAACGGACACGCCACGAACCGCTCCGCCGTCAACGCGCCTCGGCTCGCGTACCCCCGGGCCAGCTGGACCCCGGCCAGGTACAGCTCCCCCGGCACACCGGCCGGGACCGGCCGCAGCCAGCCGTCCAGCACATAGGCACGGGTGTTCCACACCGGTCGGCCGATCGGCACGGAGGTCGCGCCGGGCTCGGGACGGTGTTCCCACGCGGTGACGTCCACCGCGGCCTCGGTCGGGCCGTAGAGGTTGTGCACCGGCGCCCCCAGCCGCTCGGCGGCCCTGTCGGCGAGGTCCGGCGGAAGCGCCTCCCCGCTGCAGAGGACCCTGCGCAGCGGCCACGCCTCCGGATCCGGGCTCAGCTCCGGGTTCGGGTTCGGGTTCGTGCCGGAGGATCCCGTCCCCGCTCCGGAGTCCTCGCGGGAGTCCCCGCCGGACGGCCCGGGGACGGCGTCGAGGAACGCGGCGAGCATCGACGGGACGAAGTGCACGGTCGTGATCCGCTCCTCGCGGATGACCCGGGCGAGGTAGGCCGGGTCCCGGTGACCGTCGGGCCGGGTGACGACCAGGGTCGCGCCGACCTGGAGCGGCCAGAAGAACTCCCAGACCGATACGTCGAAACCCGCCGGGGTCTTCTGCAGCACCCGGTCGCCGGGGCGCAGGCCGTACCGCGCCTGGGCCCAGCGCAGGCGGTTGACGATCGCGCAGTGGGTCACGACGACGCCCTTAGGGCGGCCGGTCGAGCCTGAGGTGTAGATCACGTACGCCGGGTTCTCCGGGACCGCCCGTGCGCCCGGACCCTGCTGCGGGCAGCCGGACGGGTCGGCCGCGGCCGGCCATCCCGGCTCGATCACCAGGACCGGGCGCGCGTCCTCCAGCATCGCGGCGACCCGCTCCTCCGGCAGGCCGGGGTCGATCGGCAGGTAGGCGCCGCCCGCCTTGACCACCGCGTACATCGCGACGACCAGGTCCAGGGAGCGGGGCAGCCGCAGTCCCACCACCTGTTCGGGCCCGACACCGTGCGCGGCCAGCAGCCGGGCCAGCCGGTCCGCGCGGGCGTCCAGTTCGGCGTAGCTCAGCTCCTCGTCCTCGGACACCAGCGCCGGCGCGTCCGGGGTGCGGGCCGCCTGCGCCTCGAACAGCTCAGCCAGGGTGCCGGGCGGCGGACCGTCCGGGGCCCTCCCGGCGGTGCCGTCCGGGGCGTCCGCCTCCATGGCATCCGTCTCCGTGGCGTTCCACCCCCGTAGGACCAGGTCCCGCTCGACCGCCGGAAGCACGGCGAGCCGGGAGACGGGCGTCTGCGGTCCCGCTCCCCGCCCCGCCCTCGACGCCTCCCGCTCCATGCCGGGCATCTCCCGCTCCGCGCCCCGCCCGGACCCGGTCTCCCCCGCTCCCGCCTCGGCGGCCAGCGTGCCGAGCAGGTGCCGGAACCGGTCCAGCAGGCGTACGGCCTCCGCCTCGGTGAACGCGTCCGGCCGGTACTGCAGGCGGAACCGGAGCCGCTCCCCCGGGATGACCAGCAACGTGACCGGGTAGTGGGTCGCGTCCGCCACGTCCGCGGCGGTCAGCCGCAGGTCGCCGATCTCGGTGCGCGGGTCGACGGGGTAGTTCTCCATCACCAGCAGCGCGTCGAACAACGGGCCGCGCCGGATCTCGGTCAGGCCGAGGTGGTGGTGGGGCAGCAGCTCGGCCTGCTCGTCGCGGAGCCTGCGCAGCAGGTCGCCGAGCGGCTCGTCCGGGCGGAGCCGTACCCGGACGGGCAGCGTGTTGACGAACAGGCCGATCATGCGCTCGACGCCGGGCAGCTCCGGCGGGCGGCCGGAGACG
>NZ_CDRNDK010000787.1:0-1834 GCF_977012225.1 Planomonospora algeriensis
GCCCGCTCCGCCAACTCCCCGTACGTCACCACACCCGCATCCGACACCAGCGCGGGCCGGTGCGGCTCGCGGGCGGCGTTGGCGAAGAACCCCCCGTGCAGGGTGCCGTCCGGCAGGGGACCCGCGGTGTCGTTGACCCGCTGCCGGACGAGCAGCTGGTCGCGGGGCGGCCCGACGGGGGCGGGGGCCGACCAGTCGCCCTCCGCCAGCCACTCCAGCAGGTTCAGATGCGTGTCGAACATCGCGTCGAGCACGCCCGCCGGGAACAGCTCCTCCACCGCGTCCCAACGGACGAGCAGCTCGCCGCCGACCTCCGCCACCTGGTAGTCCAGCCAGACCTGCGGGGTCTGGGACACCCCCCAGACCTGCTCGGCGAAGGAGGGCCCCGGCGCGCCGCCGTCGGTGACGCCGAGCATGCTGGTGAACACCACGGGCATGGTCATCTCGATCGAGCCGGACCGCCTGGCCAGCTCGCGCATCACCCAGACGGCCGAGACCTCGCCGTGCTCCAGTCCGCGCCAGACCTCTTCCTGCAGCCGGCGCGCGCCGTCCAGCCAGTCGGATCCCGACCGGTAGCCGACGAGCATCAGCGAGGTGAAGTCACCCAGGACGCGGTGGATGTCGGGGTGCACCTCGCGCCGGTCGAACAATGTGAGGTTGAGCGTCAGCTCCGGCTGGGCGCTCCAGGCGGCGAGGATCTCGCCGAAGGCAGCCGCCAGCACCGTGGAGGCGGTCAGGTCGTGCTTCCTGGCCAGTTCGGAGACGCGGCTCCAGCGTTCCGCGTCCATCCTGACCTCCCGGCGGACGAACCGGGGGCGCTCGATCACGGCCGGGTTGACGCGCAGCGGCAGCCGCGGCGCGCCGGGCAGTTCGGGCAGGCGGCCGCTCCAGTACTCCTCGGCCGCTTCGGCGACCGCGGGATCGGGGGTCAGCCCGAGCACGTAGTCCCGGAACGACACCTCCAGGGGCGGGAGCACGGCGGCGGGATCGCGGTAGAGCAGGTCCAGTTCGGCGAAGAAGGTCATCATGCTCAACGCGTCGACGATGATGCTGTCGAAACCGACCCCCAGCCGGATGCGGCCCTCGTGCCGCGCGGCCCGCGCGTCGAACAGCGGCCAGGTCGCGGGGTCGAACACCTGGTGCGACATCTGCTCGCGCAGCTGCTCGGCGCTGTCGACCACGGTGATCGTGAAGCACGGCACCTCGGGCAGGATGCGCTGGAGTCCATCGGCGTCGAAGACGGCGCGCAGCATCTCGTGCCGCTCGATCAGCAGGTTCCACGCGGTCTGCAGCCGGTCGAGATCGATGTCGCCGTCGAACTCGGTGTAGAAGTGGCAGCCGACGCCGCCGAGGGTGAAGTGCTCGGCCCGGCCGAGCCAGTAGGCGCGCTGCACCTCCGTCGGCGGGAACGGGTCGTGGCGGTGTTCGAGGTCCGCGCTCAGCGCCGGGGCGGGCGCGAGCGCCTCGTCCAGGGTGAGGGTCGCGGCGAAGTCGGCGAGCGCCGGCGAGTCGAACAGCACCGACAGCCTGGCGCCGGCGACGCCCGCCGACCGCAGCCTCGCGATCATGCGGGTGGCGAGCAGCGAGTCCCCGCCGAGGGCGAAGAAGCCGTCTCCGCGGTGCACCGAGGGGACGTCGAGCAGGTCGGCCCAGATCCCGGCGAGCAGGTTCTCGACCACGCCGGCGGGCGCCTCCCCCGCTTCGCTCACCGGTGCTTCCTCCGCGAGGGAGACGAGCGCGGTTCGGTCGATCTTCCCGTTCGCCGTCAACGGGAACCCCTCCACCGCCGAGATCACCGACGGAACCGCATACCCCGGCAACCGATCCGCCAACA
>NZ_CDRNDK010000788.1:0-1825 GCF_977012225.1 Planomonospora algeriensis
CCGGAACCCGGCCTATTCACGATGAACAGGAACAAAAGCTAACAAAACTCCCTCTCAAGTGTCTTCCTGCTCATGAGGCTGCTGAGGCTCTGGCATCCTGTGCCGCCGCAGATGTGGACGGTCCGTCCTGTCGTCAGGAAGCGGTCGCATGTCCCGTCGAGCGGGGAGAGGAGGAGGATCGGTGTCTTCGGTGAGGCGATGCATGCACTCGACGAAGTTGCGTTCATGCCAGAGGGCACCTCGGCTCTCGCGTATGGCTCTGTCCAGACGGATCATGGGGACGCGTTCGTGCTCGTCATGTGGCTGGCAACCGCTCTGCGGTGGCTGGCCACCATGGGCAGGGAGTACCCTTTCCTGGTCATGGCGGGCTTCGGGGATGGATCGGCGATGGGCGCACACCAGCTCTGCCGCCACCGAGCTTCACTCCGACAGCCAGGAGACCGCGTGCACGCCGTCGAAATCGTGGATCTGTTCGCCGGGCCAGGCGGGTTGGACGTGGCCGCGTGTCAGTTGGGAATACCCGTCGTCGGCATTGAATGGGACAAGAACGCGTGCGCCACTCGTGATGAAGCCGGACTGCACACCGTTCCAGGGGATGTGCGCAAGTTCGGACCATCGGATTTCCCGACCGCTACCGTTCTCACCGGCGGGCCGCCGTGTCAGACGTACACCGTTGCAGGTTCCGGCGCTGGACGCCGCGCTCTGGACGACGTGCTTGCCTTCGCCAAACGTATGGCAGCCCGCGAAGACGTCACCTCGGACCTGGCGACTTTGGAGGACGAACGTACAGGACTGGTGCTGGAGCCTCTGCGGTGGGCACTCGCAGCGGTGGACGCGCACCGTCCCTATGACGTGATCGTGCTGGAGCAGGTGCCGGCGGTGCTGCCAGTGTGGGAAGCGATGAAGGAAATCCTCGAGAGTGAGGGCTACTCGGCGATCTGCGACGTGCTGCGCACGGAGGAGTTCGGGGTTCCGCAGACCCGACGTCGCGCAGTCCTGATCGCCCGCCTCAATGGTCGGGCCGCGATGCCAACGGCAACACACCATCCGTACCGCAAGGGAGTGCTTCCTCCAGAGGGCGACAAGAAGCTGGGTCGGTGGGTGACGATGGGGGACGAGCTCGACAGAGAGGGGCCGTTCGTCGTCGTCTCGAACTACGGTACCGGTGGTGACCCCAGAGCCCGAGGTCGACGTAGGTCCTGCGAGCCCGCAGCCACTGTCACTGGAAAGATCTCCCGTAATCGGGTGGTTACGGATGATGGTGTCAATCTTCCTCGTTTCACTAACGCCGAGGCGGGACAGTTGCAGAGTTTCCCCGCTGACTACCCCTGGTCCGGCCGTGATATCGCTCAACAGATCGGCAATGCCATTCCGCCGCGTCTCGCTGCCCATGTTCTTGCCGCGGCGCTCGACATTGAAAAAGATGTTCTCGAGCAGGTCGTTTTACGGAAGATGGCGTGGAGTGAAACTCTGCGCAAGATGAAAGAGGCGGTTCTCTCGTGCGACACGTGCCCCGACGACGCCAGCTCGTGTAGCCCCTCCATGGCAGCGAAACGTATTCACGGACATCGAGAGCTTTCCGCTGAGGAGGGGACTTCCCGATCGGCCACTGGCCATCGTGACGATCAGGTCAGGCCCTCATAGCAAGGGCTGAAGGAGTTCTCACATCGTGAGACCGAGGGCGATGAGCGGGTTATTGAAATCATCGCGAGCCCAGCGGGTGCCCTCGGCGATGTTGGTGTGGTTGAGCAGGCGTAACGCGCCGATGGCGTAGCTGCGCATCGTGGCCAGGATGGACGGGGCCGAGGCGGTGCGGACGCGGCAG
>NZ_CDRNDK010000789.1:0-1820 GCF_977012225.1 Planomonospora algeriensis
CTTCCCGGTCTCCGCGCCGGTCCCGGCTCCGGCGGCGGCCTTCGGGGCGTGCTCCGGCATGCCCTCCGACTTCGACGGCGACGGCCGCGCCGACCTCGCGGTCGCCGCGCCGTACACGGAGGTGGGCGGCCACGCCCGCGCGGGCTCCGTCACGGTGCTGTACGGCATGCGCACCGGGCGGCGGCTCACCCAGGACGACCCCGGCGTGCCGGGAGAGGCCGAGAACGGGGACGCGTTCGGCTCGGCGCTGGCCGTCGGCGACTTCGACGGCGACGCTGCGCGGACCTGGCCGTCGGCGTGTCGGAGGAGGACCGGCCGGGACCGGGTTCCGACGGCAGGGGCGCCGTGCAGCTCTTCCACGGCTCACCCGGCGGACTGCGTCCCGGCCGGATGCTCGACGCCGGGGACCTGGGACGCCGACGCGGGCCCGACCGGTTCGGCGCGGCGCTGGCCGCCGGGGACCTGGACGGGGACGGCGACGACGAGCTGGTGATCGGGATCCCCGGGCTGGGCGGGGGCGGCGTCGGGGTGCACGGGACCGAGGGCCGCAGGCCGTACGTCGTCACCCAGCGGACCCGTTGGGTGGGGCAGCGGGAGCGGGCGACCGACCAGTTCGGGTCGGTGCTCGCGACCGGTGACTTCGACGGCGACGGCCGCGCCGAGATAGCGGTGGGCGCGCCCGCCGACAGCCTCCGCAAGAGCGGGGAGGGCTCGGTCACCGTGCTCGACGTGCGGCGGCGCGGGCCCTGCGCCTCACCCAGGACAGTCCGGGCGTCGTCGGCGCCGCCGAGCCCTGGGACGGTTTCGGCTCCGCGCTGGCGACGGGGGACTTCGACGGCGACGGCCGCGCCGACCTGGCCGTCGGGGTGCCGGGCGAGGGCCTGACCGCGAACCAGCGGGCGATGGACTACGGCGACGGGACCGTGGTGACCGTCCGCGGTTCGGCGCGGGGCCTGCGGACCGGGACCTCCGAGGCCTTCTCCCAGCGGGGGCTCGACGGCGTGCCGCGCTACTTCGACCGGTTCGGCGCGGCGCTGGCCGCCGGGGACCTGGACGGGGACGGCGACGACGAGCTGGCGATCGGGGTGCCGGGGGAGAACGCCGTCCAGGTGCTCGCCGGGACCCGGTCCGGCGGCCTGACGAAGCGGAACGACCTGCTGGTCACCGGCCGCGGAGGCGGCTTCGGCGCGGCGCTGGCCACCGTACCCGGGCGGGGCCTGGTCGTGGCCGCGCCGGCCGCGGGCAGGCTCGTCCTGCTGCGCGGAGGCGTACGGCAGGGGGCGCATCCGGGAGTGCTCCCGGCGACGGCGCGGACTCTCGCCACCGGCGCCGGGAGCGCCCTGTTCGGTTACGCGCTCACAGGACCCGGGTCCCGGTGAGCTTCTTGAAGCGGATCGCGCGGAACAGCCGGCTCCGGTCGGCGTCGCGGTCCGCGGTGTAGGCGACCCCGAACCTCGGGACGTACTTTCCGCGCTTGGCGGAGCTCAGCCACGCGCGGACCGTCACCGAGGTGGTGTCGCCGTCGTCGAGCGAGGTGATCCAGCACCTCAGGGTCCGCCCCTTGGTCGTGCAGCTGATGCTGCGCGGCTTGGCGACCACCTTGATCCGCCGGGTCCCGGACGGGAAGCTCCCGCCGAGCAGGGCGTAGGCCTGGCCCTCGTAGCCGCCCTTGTTGGTCACCTTGATCCGGTAGGTCACGTGGCCGCCCCGGCGGACGTACTTGTCGTAGCGGACCGAGGCGGTGAAGCGCGGCTTGGCGGCCGACGAGGCGCCGGAGGTCCCGGCGGCCGCGGTGAGCGCCGGGGCCGCGGCGGTCGCGG
>NZ_CDRNDK010000790.1:0-1818 GCF_977012225.1 Planomonospora algeriensis
GCGCCCCCGCCTGAGGGAGCGCCACGGCCGTTTCCGCCGCCGCCCCGCTCTCCGCCGGGGCCCTCTCCGAGGCGCTCCCGGCGGCGACCGGAGCCCCGCCGGACGGCCGGCCCACCGCCACGATCCCGGCGACCGCGACCACCAGGGCCGCAGCCCCCACGGACGCCTCCCGGCTCCACCGCCGGGACCTCTTCCTGCGGCGTCCGCCCCTGTGCCGCCCGGAACGCACCAGACCTTCGCCCTTGGTCACCTTGACCTCGCACTCAGGAGATTTTTCCTGAGTATGACAAAATTTTGGAACGAGGCCGCCCGTTTCCAGCAGGACTTTGCCTTTCCGTCCGGAGTCACCGCGGAGTGCGCTACGGCAGGGCGTTGACCAGTTCGCTCACCGGCTTGCGGATGCCGGTGTAGAAGGGGATCTCCTCCCGGGTGTGCCGCCGGGCCTCGGCGCCGCGCAGGGTGCGCATCAGGTCGACGATGCGGTGCAGTTCGTCGGCCTCGAAGGCGAGCATCCACTCGTAGTCGTTCAGGGCGAAGCAGGCGACGGTGTTGGCCCGCACGTCGGGGTAGTCCCGGGCCATCCGGCCATGCTCGGCGAGCATCCGGCGGCGGTCGGCGTCGTCCAGGAGGTACCACTCCAGGGAGCGGACGAACGGGTAGACACAGACGTTGGCCCGTGGCTCCTCCTCGGCGAGGAACGCCGGGATGTGCGACTTGTTGAACTCCGCCGGGCGGTGCAGCGCCATCGCCGACCAGACCGGCTCGGTCAGCCGTCCCAGGTCGGTGCGGCGGAACCGCGAGTAGGTCTCCTGCAGGTCCTCGGCGGTCGGCGCGTGCCACCAGAACATGAAGTCGGCGTCGGCGCGGAAGCCTCCCACGTCGTAGACGCCGCGGGTCACGACGTCCTTCTCGGCCATCTGCGCCAGCAGGTCCTCGACCTCGCCGGCCAGGCCCTCCCGGTTGCCCGGGCAGCCGTCGCGCAACCTGAAGACCGACCACATCGTGTAGCGGATCACCTGGTTCAGGTCACGCGCCTTGGGCCGCTGCTTCTCGTCCGTCGTCCTCACCCTCTCATCAGGAACTCTGCTTCCCCCGCCCTCCAAATCTAGCGAGGCGGGCGCCCGGTCCTCCCGGCGGGGAACGGCCTCCCAGGACCTCTCACCGGGCCCTCTCACCGGGCCCTCTCAGCGGACCGTCCCCGGCCTTTCCCTCCCGGCCTTCCCCGCCGCCTCTCAGGCGACGGAGGAGCCGCTCTGCCGGGCGGACAGGTGGTCCAGGACCCGGGCCGCCGCCGTACGCGCGGTTGCGATGCAGGCGGGGATGCCGACGCCGTCGTAGGCCGCGCCGCACAGGGCCAGGCCGGGCTGGGCCGCGACCGCCGCGCGGATGCGCGCGACCCGGTCCAGGTGGCCCACGTTGTACTGCGGGAGCGAACCGCCCCAGCGGGTGACCCGGGAGTCCAGTGGCAGGCCCCGTACGCCCAGGATCTCGGCCGCCTCGGCCATCGCCAGGGCGACCAGCTCGGCGTCGTCGCGCTGGAGGAGCGCCTCCTCCCCGAGCCTGCCGATCGAGCAGCGCAGCACGACCAGGTTGGGGTCGGCCTCGGCCAGGTGCGGCCACTTCACCGAGCTGAACGTCGCGGCCTTGACCGGGCGCCCCTCGGCCGGCGGGACCAGGTAGCCGCTGCCGGCCGGCGTCTGGGGGAACGCCACGCGCGGGTAGGCCAGGGTGACGATCGCCATGCTGGCGTACTCGATCCTGGCCAGCTCGGCCGCGGCCTTGGGCACCTCGGCCGCGAGCAGGCGGCCGGCCGCGGGG
>NZ_CDRNDK010000791.1:0-1806 GCF_977012225.1 Planomonospora algeriensis
CCGCCGCGCTCGGCGGCACGCTGACCGCGGGCCCCTCCGGGCGGGGCTTCCGCGTCGAGGCGCGGCTGCCCGTCCCGGAACAGGCGCGCGACGCCCCTGCCGGGCAGCCCGCCGCCGCGTCCGTCCCAGACAGGACGCCGGACAAGGCACCAGAGAAGACGCCAGGTAAGACGCCGGACAAGACGCCGGAGAGGACATCGGGGAGACCGTGACGCCCGCACCCGGAGAGAGCCGTGACGCCCCCCGCACCCGAGGAGACTCCGTGATCAGGATCGTCCTCGCCGACGATCAGGCCCTGGTCAGGGCCGGGTTCCGGGCGCTGCTCGACGCCCAGCCCGGGATGACCGTGGTGGCCGAGGCCGCCGACGGGGCCGAGGCCCTCGCCCTGGCGGAGGGGCACCGGCCGGATGTGGTCCTGATGGACATCCGGATGCCCGGCATGGACGGCCTGACCGCCACCCGGCGCATGCCCCCCGGGCCGAGGGTCATCATCCTGACCACGTTCGAGCTCGACGAGTACGTCTTCGAGGCCCTCCGGGGCGGCGCCAGCGGCTTCCTGGTCAAGGACACCGAGCCCGCCGAGCTGATCCAAGCCGTCCGCGTCGTCGCCGCCGGGGACGCCCTGCTCTCCCCCGGGGTGACCCGGCGGCTGATCGCCGAGTACGCCGGCCGCGCCAAGGAGCCCGTCGCCGGGACGGATCTGTCCGCGCTCACCGACCGGGAACGCGAGGTCCTCGCCCTGGTGGGCACCGGGATGACCAACGATGAGATCGCCCGCGAGCTCTTCATGAGTCCCGCCACGGCCAAGACCCACGTCAGCCGCACCATGACCAAGCTGCACGCCCGCGACCGCGCCCAGCTCGTCGTCATCGCCTACGAGTCCGGCCTGGTCCGCCCCGGCTGGGCTTGAACGCCTCGCGATCCGATCGGTCTCCACCGGCGCCCTCGGACGGTCCGGGCCGTCCCCCGCGCCCGCCCCTCCGCCATGGCGCTGGGTGAGCGAAGTGTCACTGTTCGCTCCGGCCGGGGGCGGTTAGCGTTCGGGACGTGGGGACCCGGGCGGGGGGCGTTCGTTGAGCGCCGAGGTGATCACGTTGTTCACCGGCGGTCTGGCCGCCGGACTGGTGGCGGGCACCGCGTCGTGCACGGCGGCGCAGGGCGGGCTGCTGGCCGGGCTGGCCCCCGGCGCCCGTCGTCCCCCAGAGGTCGTGGAGCGTCCGGCGGGATGCCCGGGAGCGATGGAGCGCCCGGCAGGACATCCGGAAGCCCGAGGTCCCCCGAGGACGGCGGGGCGTCCGGGACCGCGGACGGGGGGTGCCGCCCGTCCCCTGAGCCGTCGGGCCCGGAGGCCGTCGCCCTCTTCCTCTTCGGACGGCTCGCCTCCCACGTCGCCGCCGGAGTCCTGCTCGGCCTGCTGGGCTCCGCCGTACGGCTCGGCCCGCCGGTCCGGGCCGCGTTGCTCGTCACGGCCGGGATCGCGGTCACCGGCTTCGGGCTCCGGCTGCTCGTCCGCGGTTCCGCCCCGTGCCCGCCGGTCGTGCCCGCGCTCCGCGCCGGTCCCTCGCCTTCCGGGCGGCGGGCCGTGCTCCTGGGGGCGCGACGGTCCTGGTCCCCTGCGGGGTCACGCTCAGCACCGAGGCGGTGGCGGTCTCCAGCGGTTCGGCGGTGGGCGGAGCGGCCGTCATGGCCGGGTTCGCGGCGGGCACCGCGCCCGCGTTCGCGCTGCTGGGGATGGTGCTGCGGCGGGTGGCCGCGACCCGCTGGCGGCACTGGCCGGGGTGGCCGCGCTGGTCGCGGGCCTGTGGA
>NZ_CDRNDK010000792.1:0-1804 GCF_977012225.1 Planomonospora algeriensis
GCCGGGGAGCCGGGCGGCCCGCGTCGTGCTGGGCGCGGCGGCGCTCACCGCGTGGGACCTGTTCCTGGACCCGCAGATGATCCGGCTGGGCCTGTGGGTCTGGCACGATCCCGGTCCCTACCGGGGCGTCCCGCTCGGCAACTTCGCCGGGTGGCTGGCCGTTTCGCTGCTGGTGATGGCGCTGATCGACCGCTGCCTGCCGGACCCGGCGGCGCGCAGCACCGGGCTGGCCGCGCTGTACACGGTGATGGCGGTCATGGAGACGGTCGGCTTCGCGGTGGTCTTCGACCCGCCCGACCCGCTGGTCGCCGCCGCCGGAGGGATCTGCATGGGTGTGTTCGTCCTGCTCGCCTGGAGGCGTCGATGGCGGAAGTGATCGTGGTCGGGGGCGGCGTCGGAGGGATGGTCTCCGCATTGCTGCTCGCCCGCGAGGGGCACCGGGTCCGGCTCTACGAGCGGCTGCCCCGGCTGGGCGGCAAGCTCGCCGAGCACCGGCGCGACGGGTTCGCCTTCTCCGCGGGACCGTCCCTGCTGACCCTGCCGGACCTGTTCACCGGCCTGGGGCTGGAGCTGGACCTGGTGGAGCCGCGCGAGCTGTGCCGCTACCGCTTCGCCGACGGCTCGGTGCTGACGGCGCCCCGCGACCCCGAGCGGATGGCCGAGGCGGTGGAGCGGCTCGCGCCGGGCCAGGGCGCCGGCTGGCGGGCGTTCCACGCCTGGGCCCGGCGGTGCTACGAGGCGTCGGCCCGCGGCTTCTTCGCCGGGCCGGTGATCTCCCTGTCCCGGCCCGCTCCGCGCGGGCTGCTGTCCGACCTGGCGGCGGTCGCGCCCGGCCGCACGCTGCACGGGCTGGCCCGGCGGTTCTTCACCGACCCGCGCCTGCTGCAGTACGCCGGCCGCTACGCCACCTACGCCGGTTCCAGCCCCTACCGGGCGCCCGCCGCGCTGGCCTGCGTGCCCGCGATCGAACACGGCGAGGGCGGCTGGTACGTGGCGGGCGGGCTGCCCCGCCTCGCCGACGCCCTGGCCTCGGCCCTGGAGAAGGCCGGGGTGGAGATCGTCCTCGGCTCCGAGGTCACCGAGGTGCTCGCCGGCCGCGACCGGGTGCTGGGCGTACGGCTGGCCACCGGCGAGCGCGAGCACGCCGCGGTCGTGGTCGCCAACACCGACGCCGCGGCGCTCTACGGGCGGCTGCTGCCCGACCGGCGGCGGCTGCGGCGGATCGCCTCGCTCGGCCTGTCCTCCTCGGCGTTCCTGATGATGGCCGGGGTGGAGGGCCGGACCGAAGGGCTGGCCCACCACACGGTGCTCTTCTCCGCCGACTACGAGCGGGAGTTCGCCGACGTCTTCGACCGGCGGCGCCCGCCGGAGGACCCGACCGTCTACGTCGGCTGCTCGGCGGTGGACGACCCCTCGCAGGCGCCGGAGGGCTGCGAGAACTGGACCATGCTGGTCAACGTCCCGGCGCGCGACCCGGGCCGGTGGCCGATGTCCCCGCACGCCTACCGGGACCTGGTGCTGGAGCGCCTGGCGAGCCGGGGCCTGGACCTGTCGGGCCGGCTCCGCTTCGTCGACCTGCTCACCCCCGCCGACCTGCGCGACCGCTACGGTGCCTGGGGCGGGGCGATCTACGGCGGCGCCCACGGCGGGCCGCTGGCCCCGCTGCGCCGCCCCGGCAACCGCGGACGCTGCGCGGCCTGTACCTGGTGGGCGGCTCGGCGCATCCCGGCGGCGGGCTGCCGCTGGTGGCGATGGGCGGGCGCATCGTGGCGTCGCTGGTGGCCGAGGACCTCCCCCGGTGACC
>NZ_CDRNDK010000793.1:0-1790 GCF_977012225.1 Planomonospora algeriensis
CGCGGTGCGCACGGCGTCCAGGAACGCGGTGATCCGGGCGCGGCGCACGCGCGCTGATCCGGGCGCCGGCGGAAAGGACCGCGGGCCCGCGGTTCAGCCGCCGCCCGGTCCGGGCCGGTCGGTCTCGTAGACGTCCGGGATGCCGTCGTGGTCGAGGTCGGCGGTCTCCATCTCACGGATGCGCCGGTAGACGCGGTTGCGCAGCCGCAGGATCACCGTCGCGAGCAGCGCCGCGGTCAGCGAACCGGCCAGCACCGCCACCTTGACGTGCTCGTCTTCTCCGACGCCGAAGGCCAGTTCGCCGATCAGCAGCGAGACGGTGAACCCGATCCCCGCCAGCACCGACAACCCCGCCACGTCCACCCAGGCCAGGTCCTCGTCCAGGTCGGCCCGGGTGAAGCGGGCCATCAGCCAGGTCGCGGCCATGATCCCGATCGGCTTGCCCGCCACCAGGCCCACCACGACCCCCAGCACGACCGGGTCGCCGAAGGCGCCCGCCAGGCCGTCCAGCCGACCGCCGGTGAGGCCGCCGGCGAGCCCCCGGATCGCCATGGAGACGGTCTCGGTCGCGTCCTGACCGCCGAGGGAGGGGATCGACTGCGCCTGAGCGGGCGTGCAGATCGCCGCCGCCAGCCCCAGCGCCGCAACGGCCACGGCCGTCTTGATGACTCGCTTCATGATTGCCTTCCCAGCTCGTGATCGGCCCGCTTTCCCTGACATTTCAGAGGATTCGGGCCCCAAGACTCCGTTTTCGCCGGTGGCGCGGTTTGAGAGGATCGCAGGGGGTGCACCGACCGGAAGCTGTCCTGCGAATTTCTATCACCGCCGGGTCAGGCGTTCCGGCCTGTTTACGATGACCAGAGCACCTGTTGAAGCAAGAGCCGGGAAGGCTTTCCGCCTGCGCGGGAGGGCCCGGCAGCCCGTCCCGCGAGATCACGAAAACGGAAATGTCCTCACGAATGAGAACGACGTGATTCCCATACGCCGGGAACGTCCCGGAAGCCGGGAAGGGCTTTGCCGATCGCGAGACAAATCCCGGGGAAAGAGGTGGGAAAACGGTTCCCGCGAGCCGCGGCCCCGGGTTTTCCCGTTACCGGGGACCGGCTTGACCGGACGCGATCAGACCGGCAGCAGCGCGTCGGCCGCGACCGGATCGAAGGGGAAGCGGTCGGCGAAGGCCGGGCGGAGGTCGGTGAGCCACACCGCCTCGGGGTCGTACTCGGCGAAGAACGGCCGCCCGACCAGGCCGGGATCACGGGCCTGGATGAGGTGGAGCACGAAGACCTTCCGCCCGGCGACCTCCGCGACGCCGTCGACGCAGACCTTGCCCGGCGTGGCCGACATCGACGGGCCCCGCACCGTACGGCAGAGCCCCGAGACGTCCGCGTACGCCTCCCGGAAGATCTCGTGCGCCCGGGCCAGCGGCACCGCGAAGTAGTCCTGCGGCCCGGTGTCCCGCTCGACGAACATGTAGTACGGCACCATGCCCATCACGTGCTGCCGGCGCCACATCGCCGACCAGACGGCCGGGTCGTCGTTGACCGACCTGATCAGCGGCGCCTGGGTGCGGATCACCGCCCCCGTGCCGAGGATCCCGGCCACCGCCGCCTCCACCAGAGGGGAGTCCATCTCCCGGGGATGGGAGAAGTGGGCCATGAAGGCGAGGTTCTTGCCCGCGTCCACCACGGAGGCGAACAGCTTGAGGGTGTCGTCGGCGTCCGGGTCCGAGACGAACCGCTGCGGCCAGTAGGCCAGGGACTTGGTGCCGATCCGGACGGACTCCAGCTGCT
>NZ_CDRNDK010000794.1:0-1777 GCF_977012225.1 Planomonospora algeriensis
CTGACCGGCACCGGCCGCTCCACGCTCGTGCTGTACGACACGACCGGCCAGTGGGGCTGGCTGGGCGAGCTGTACGCCACCCAGACCGCCAACCTGACCGGCCACTTCGGCACGTTCGCCACGCTGCCCGTCTCGGCCTACACCGCCGGCGCCATGGACGCCTACACCGCGGTGGTCTACATCGGCTCCACCTACGACGAGCCGCTGCCGGAGGCGTTCCTGGCCGACGTGCGCGACGCCGACCGCCCGGTGATCTGGATGAACAACAACATCTGGCAGCTCACCGCCTCCACCCCCACCTTCGCCGCCGACTACGGCTGGATGTGGTCGCAGTTCGACTTCAGCACCGTCGAGGGCGTCGTCTACAAGGGCAAGGACCTCTCGCGCGACGGCCGCAACGCCTCCGGCGTCATGGACTACGCCTCGATCGACGAGACCAAGGCCAAGGTCCTGGCCAGCGCGGTGCGCGAGAACGGCACGCAGATCCCGTGGGCGATCCGCTCGGGCCGGCTGACCTACATCGGTGAGATCCCCTTCGCCTACACCACCGCCTCCGACCGCTACCTGGTCTTCTCCGACCTGCTGTTCGACGCCCTGGCCCCGCAGACCGCCGAGCGCCACCGCGCCCTGCTCCGCCTGGAGGACATCGGCCCCAACGCCGAGCCGGCCGAGCTGATGAAGATCGCCATCGAGCTGAAGAAGCGGAAGATCCCCTACTCCTTCGGCGTCTACACCGTCTACAAGGAGCCGGGCAAGACCATCCGGCTCCGGCAGCGCCCCCTGGTGGTCGCGGCGATCAAGTACATGCTCGCCAACGGCGGCACGATGATCGCCCACGGCTACACCCACCAGTACACCGACGCCCCCAACCCCTACAACGGCACCAGCGGCGACGACTTCGAGTTCTACACCGCGCACGTCGACGAGCAGAACTACGTCCGCTACGACGGCCCCGTGGCCGAGGACTCCCCCGCCTGGGCGGCGGACCGGATCGACAAGATGAAGGCGGAGTTCCGCGCCGCGCTGCTCCCGGTGCCGCAGTACTTCGAGTTCCCGCACTACGCCGGGTCCGCCGTGGACTACGAGGCCGTCCGCCGGGCCGGGTTCAAGGCCCGCTACGAGCGCAGCCTCTACTTCGCCGGCACGCTGTCGGGTACGGCGCCGCAGTACGACCACATGGCCGGGCAGTTCTTCCCCTACACCGTCACCGACGTCTACGGCTCCAAGGTGATCCCGGAGAACGTCGGCAACATCGAGCCGGAGTCCTTCAACAACCACCCGGTGGTCCTCCCGGCCGACCTGGTCAAGGCCGCCAAGGCCAACCTCGTCGTCCGCGACGGGGTGGCCAGCTTCTTCTACCACCCCTACCTCGGCACCAAGTGGCTGCTGGAGACCGTCGACGGCATCAAGAAGCTCGGCTACACCTTCGTCCCGGCCTCCGCGATGTAGCACCGGTCCCCGGACGGCGACGGAAAAAAGGGGGAGGGGACACGGCGTGTGCCGTGTCCCCTCCCCCTTGCGCGCACCGCGCGGATCCCCGTCCCGGGAAGCCCCGCGTTCCGCCTCGCCGCCCGGTTCCGCGGCGGCGGCACCGCGTCAGGACGCGTACTGCGGGTAGCCGTAGCCGGCGACCTGGGACTTGGGCCGGACGCGCTCCTCGACCTTGCCGTTGCCGGTGTTGCCCTCGATGGTGGAGACGGTGCCGTCGCCGTTGTCCTTCTTGACCAGGCCGACGTGGTCGATGCCGTACAGGCTGTCGCCCCTCTTCCAGTCGAAG
>NZ_CDRNDK010000795.1:0-1758 GCF_977012225.1 Planomonospora algeriensis
GATTACGCGTCGCATTCGGCGCAGGTGGCGGTGATCGAGGAGGAGTTGGCGGGGTTGCTGGCGCCGGTGGTGGCGCGGGTGGGTCGGGTGCCGTGGTATTCGACGGTGCGGGGGTGCTGGCTGGAGGGGGTGGAGGCCGGTGCGGGGTATTGGTATGAGAATTTGCGGGAGCGGGTGGGGTTCGGTCCTGCGGTGGAGGTGTTGGCGGGGGAGGGTTTCCGGTTCTTCGTGGAGTGCAGTGCGCATCCGGTGTTGAGGATCGGGGTGTTGGAGGGGGTGGAGGCCGCCGGGGTGGCGGATGCGTGTGTGGTGGGGTCGTTGCGGCGTGATGATGGTGGGTTGCGCCGGATGTGGTCGGGTGCGGCGGAGTTGTGGGTGCGGGGTGGGGAGGTCGACTGGGAACGGGTGGTGGCGCCGGCGGTTCCCGGTCGGGTGGATCTGCCGACGTATGCCTTCCAGCACCAGCGCTACTGGCTGCTGGAGACGGGCGGCGCGGGCGACGCGGAGAGCCTGGGCCTCTGGGCCACCGGGCACCCGCTGATCGGTGCGTCCACCGGGCTCGCGGAGAGCGGCGCGGCGGTGCTCACCGGACGCGTCTCGATCGCCACGCACCCGTGGCTGACCGACCACAGGGTCAACGGGCAGGCGCTGCTGCCCGGGACGGCCTTCGTGGAGCTGGCCGTACGGGCGGGTGACGAGGTCGGTTGCGGCCTGCTGGAGGAGCTGACGCTGCAGGCGCCGCTGATCGTGCCGGAGCGCGGAGCCGTCCAGCTCCAGGTGGCCGTCGGCGCGCCCGATGAGGACGGCCGCAGGCAGCTGGGAATCTACTCCCGCCCGCATGACGCGCAGGACGAACCCTGGATCCAGAACGCCGCGGGAATGCTGGCCCGCGCCGGCGCGGCCGTACCGGAAGCGGAGGAGACCTGGCCTCCGGAGGGCGCCCAGGCCGTCGGCATGGACGGGCTGTACGACGACTTCGCCGCCATGGGCCTGGGCTACGGCCCCGCCTTCCGCGGACTGCGGGCCGCGTGGCGCAAGGGCGACGAGGTCTTCGCCGAACTGGCGCTGCCCGAGGACATGACCCGGGACGCCGCCAGGTTCGGGCTGCACCCGGCGCTGTTCGACATCGCCCTGCACGCCACCGCTCTCGGCGGGTTCGTGGCCGACTCCGAGCCCGGCCGGCCCTCCCTGCCGTTCGCCTGGAACGGGGTGGCGCTGCACGCCTCCGGAGCCACGAAGCTCCGCATCAGGATCTCGCTGGTCGCCCAGGGCACGGTCTCACTCAAGCTGATGGACACCGCGGGCCTGCCCGTGGCGACGGTCGATTCGCTGGCCGTACGCCCGGTGGCCGTCGGCGGACCGGAGGCCACCCGCAGCACCGGACTCAGGAACAGGCTGTTCCACGTCGAGTGGGGTGTGGTGGAGGCCGGTTCGGCGGAGGTGCCCGGGTGGGTGCTGGTCGAGTCGCCGGCTGACGCGGTCGACGCGGTTGACGTGGCTGGTGGGTGTGTGCTGGTCGAGGTGGCCGGGGTTCATGGGGCGTTGGGGCTGGTGCAGGAGTGGCTGGCCGGGGAGCGGTCCGGGTCTTCGCGGTTGGTGGTGGTGACGCGGGGTGCGGTGGCGGCGGTCGCGGGTGAGGTGCCGGATCCGGGGTTGGCGGCGGTGTGGGGTCTGGTGCGGGCGGCGCAGGCCGAGCAGCCGGGCCGGTTGGTGTTGCTGGATGTGGAGGCCGGTCCGCTGGATGGGGATGCGGTGGGT
>NZ_CDRNDK010000796.1:0-1750 GCF_977012225.1 Planomonospora algeriensis
CCGGTCCCGCGAGCGCGGAGGCCGCCACCGATGGATCTTGACCTGTCGGCCGCCGAGCCGTTCCGCGCCGAGGTGCGCGACTGGCTCCGCGCCCACGTGCCCGCCGCCCCCCTGCCCTCGCTGGAGACCGCGGAGGGCTTCGCCGCCCACCGCGCCTGGGAGCGCGAGCTGTACGACGCACGCCTGTCGGTCGTCTCCTGGCCCGCCCGGTACGGCGGGCGGGACGCGAGCCCGCTGGAGTGGCTGGTCTTCGAGGAGGAGTACCACGCCGCCGGGCGCCCGGCAGGGTCGGCCAGAACGGCGTCAACCTGCTCGCCCCGACGCTCTTCGCGCACGGCACCCCCGAGCAGCTGGAGCGGATCCTGCCGCCGATGGCCTCCGGCGAGGTCGTCTGGGCCCAGGCCTGGTCAGAGCCGGAGGCGGGCAGCGACCTGGCCTCGCTGCGCGCCACCGCGACCCGGGTGGACGGCGGCTGGCAGCTGAACGGCCAGAAGACGTGGAGCTCGCGTGCGGCCTTCGCCGACCGGGGCTTCGGCCCCTTCCGCTCCGACCCGGGGGCCGAACGGCACCGGGGCCTGACCTATCTGATGTTCTCCCTGGACGCCGAGGGCCTCACCCGCCGCCCGATCGGCCGCCTGGACGGCAGGCCCGCCTTCGCCGAGCTCTTCTTCGACGACGTGTTCGTGCCCGACGCCGACGTGGTCGGCGCGCCGGGCGAGGGCTGGCGGGTGGCGATGGGCACCACCGGCAGCGAGCGCGGTCTCACCCTGCGCAGCCCCGGCCGGTTCACCGCGGCCGCCGACCGGCTGGTCGCGCTCTGGCTCGAGCGCGCCGACCCCGCCGACACCGCGCTGCGCGACCGGGTGGCCGACGCCTGGATCCGGGCCCGCGCCTACCGGCTGAAGGGCTTCGAGACGATCTCCCGCACCGACGAGGTGGGCGCCGGGTCCAGCGTCAACAAGGTCTTCTGGTCGGAGCTGGACCTGGCGCTGCACGAGACCGCGCTCGACCTGCTGGGCCCGGACGGCGAGCTGGCGGGCGAGTGGCTGGAGGGCTACGTCTTCTCCCTGGCCGGGCCGATCTACGCCGGGACCAACGAGATCCAGCGCGACGTCATCGCCGAGCGCGTGCTCGGCCTGCCCAGGGCGGACCGGTGAGCACGGCGAGAGCACGGGGGCGCGCCGGGGCGACGGGGCACGACAGGACCGGGAGACGACGGTGAAGTTCATCCTCGACGCCGAGCAGCGGCTGTTCGGCGAGACCCTGCACAAGCTGCTGGCCGGGGCCGGGACGCCGGGCGTGATCCGCTCCCGGGCGGCCGGGGATCCGGGGCCGGTCCTGGCGCTGCGGCGCTCGCTCGCCGAGGCCGGGGTCTTCGCGCCGGCGGTGCCGGAGGCGGCCGGCGGGGCGGGACCGCTCCCGGTGGAGCTGGTGACCGCCTTCCACGAGCTGGGGCGGCACGCCGTACCGGGGCCGCTGGCCGAGACCGCCGCCGCCGCCGAGCTGCTCAGCCGGCTCGGCGGATTCGCCGGGCCCGGCGGGACCGGGCGGATCGGCGGTGAATCCGGGACGGCCGGAGCGGATGAATCGGGCGGGCTCGCCGCGGAGTGGCTGCCGCGGATCGCCGAGGGCACGGCCGCCGTCTCGCTGGTCCTGCCGCCGGTCGTGCCGTACGCGCTGGACGCCGACCTCGCCGACGCGGTCTGGCTGGTGGACGGCGACCGGTTGTGCGAGGCCGTCCCGGGAGCGG
>NZ_CDRNDK010000797.1:0-1746 GCF_977012225.1 Planomonospora algeriensis
GCACACCCCGCCCGCCCCGGAGCGGCAGGCCCGCCCGCCGTACCGCACCGGCCACCCGCTGGCCGCGGCGCTGCTGCTGGTGATCGTGGTCGCGCTGGCCTGCGTGCTGCCGGTCGCGGTGAGCGCGATCGCGCTGGTGGCGGTGCTCTGCCTCCGGGTGGGCGAGAACCTCTTCGGCGACCTGGCCGAGCGCCGCTCGGTGCGGGGCAGCAGCCCCTCCGACCCGCTGCTCATGCTGGTCGGCACGCCGTGGGCGCTGCTCAAGGCCGCGACGGCGACGCTGCTCACCGGCCCGCTGGCCGCGATGTTCGGCATGTGCGTCTGGGGCGCGCTGGTCTACATCGGCCAGATGGGCACCGACCAGGCCGCCGCCTACGCGGCGGGCGCCTTCGTGGCCGGGCTGTTCGTGCTGCCCGGCGGGGGCAAGCCCCGCAAAGCCGTCTCCCGCGCGCTGACCGGGGTGATCCGCAGTCCGGGCGCCGCCATGGTGACCACGATCGTCCTGGGCACGCTGGCCTTCTTCGCGGTGATGGCGGCGCTGGGGATGAGCCCGTCCTTCGACCCGTGGCGACCGCCGTCCGTCGCGGTGGACGCGCTGACCACGCGCTGGAAGGCCCAGGCGAACGAGACCGCGATGGGCACGCTGGACCTCATCGGGGGCCTGGTGGACGACCTGCTCAAGAGCGTGGGCCTCGGATTCCTGTCCTTCTGGAAATGACCTCCTGCCCGCGGCCGGAGGCGGAGGTCCCCTGGAAATGACATCCTCCCCGCGGCCGGAGGCGGAGGTCTCCTCGTGCGGAGGAGTCCGATGACCGTCCCTTGTGCCGGAGACGGCGGGCCGGTGCCGTTCGGCCCGGGTTCCGTGTCCGGAGATGGGGGGTTTCTTGCCCGCGCCCCGTGCGATCCCGCGCTCCCTGGGGGACGATGAGGGAGAGCCGCCGGAGGGAGTCGCATGGGAGCGCCGGACGACGGGCACTGCGGGCCGTACCGACTGCTCTCGCCGCTGGGGGCGGGAGGCTTCGGGGAGGTCCACCTCGCGCTGGACCCCGAGGGGCGCACGGCGGCGGTCAAGGTCCTGCACCCGCACGTGGCGGCCGACGGCACGGCTCTGGCCCGGCTGGCCCGCGAGGTGGAGGCCATGCGCCGGGTGCGCAGCCCGCATGTGGCCGAGCTCCTCGACGCCTCACTGGACGGCGACCGTCCCTACCTGGCCACCCGTTACGTGCAGGGCCGCCCGCTCGGCGCGGTGGTCGCCGCCGACGGCCCGGTCGCCGGGGACGATCTCGTACGGCTGGCGCGCGGCCTGGCCGAGGCGCTGGCCGCGATCCACGCCGCGGGGGTGGTCCACCGCGACCTGAAGCCCGCCAACGTCATCTGCGACGGCAGCGAGCCGGTCGTGATCGACTTCGGCATCGCGTGCCTGCTCGACTCTGCCGGGGTCACCGCCTCCGGGGCGGTCCTCGGCACGCCGGGCTACCTCGCGCCGGAGGTCCTGGAGGGCGGCGGGGCGGGGCCGGAGGCCGACGTCTTCTCGTTCGCCGCCACGCTGGCCTACGCGGCGACCGGCCGCCACCCGTACGGCACCGGCCCGGCCTCGGCGGTCGGCTACCGGGTCGTGCACCACGATCCCGACCTCGACGACGTGCCGTCCTGGCTGGAGCCGCTGCTGCGGGAGTGCCTGGCCCGCGACCCGGCCGCCGGCCGCCCGCGGGCCTGCTGCCGTTCCGGCTGGAGGCCCGGCGCCGG
>NZ_CDRNDK010000798.1:0-1734 GCF_977012225.1 Planomonospora algeriensis
GCGCTCGCGGCCCGCCGTCCGGAGAGCCTCCCCGCTCCGGGCGTCGTCCACCGGTCAGGTCGTGCGGTCTCCGTCTGCTGCTCCACCGGCCCCAACGTACCCGAGCGACGGCCCCTCAGGCCGGTTCCCCGCTCGCCGGTGAGCCGTCCGGGCGGGGGCGGAGCGGGCGGGCCGGCTCACCAGCCGAACGGGAAGGGGACGTGGCCGGGGGTGACGTATGAGTAGTCCCGGGACTCGACGACCAGGCCCTGGGTATCGAAGCGCAGCATCGTGCACCCTGAGATCGTCAGCGGGCCGCTGTCGTAGTGGCACAGCGCCCAGTACTCCGCCGCGGCCTGGTCACCCTGGACCAGAGGCGTGGCGAAGCGGGCCCGCGTCGGCTCGGTCTCCGACGCGAACGCATCCTGGAGATACTTCCGGAGCCCGGCGCGTCCCCGGTGAGGAGGACCGAAGGGCGTCGACCAGTGGACGCCGTCCTCGGCCTGGCACTCGACGATGACCTCCGTGTCCTGCTGCGCCCATCCCGCCGTCCACACCTGCGTCCAGCGCAGTGCGGCCTCGTGAACGTCCACGGTGATCCTCCACGGTCGGTGATCGGTTTCCGCCGTCGCGAACACTACGACCCGCCCGACCGGTGTGCCAGGCCGGGCGGGTCACCGGTCGAGGATCCCGGCCGCCCGGCGGATCTTCGCGCCGCCGTACTCGCCGCGGTCGTCTGGCCGGTCGTCACCTGGCCGGTCGTCACCCGTGCGGGTGAATCGTCGGTGCCGCCTGGTTAGGTGATCAGGACGGGTCACAGGGACGGTCAGGAGAGGCGGCGGCGGACGTGAGGGATCAGCGGCTCCCGGTGGGGGACGAGGAACGGTTCTGGGATCTGGTGGAGGCGGCCTGGGCGCCGCTGGGGGCGGAGGTCGATCGGGCGCGACGGGCGTTGGCGCATCGGGCGCCCGGTTCCGACGAGGACCTGCACGGCACGTCGCTCGCCGCGGTCGAGGCCGCGCTGCCGGAGTTCCTGAGCAACCTCCGCTCCGCCGGTGAGGGGTTGTCGGCCGAGGAGCTGACCGATCTCGACCGGGTGGTCGAGCGCAAGCTCTACGACATCGACCGCGCGGACATCCAGGCGGTCACCGACGGCTCCGACGACGGTTTCCTCTACGCGCGGGGCTTCATCGTCGCGATGGGCCGCGACTTCTACACCGCGGTGGCCGAGGACCCGGAGAAGGCGGTCCTGGACGCCGAGTGCGAGAGGATGTGCTACTTCTTCGCCCACCTGCACTTTGAGCGCCACGGGGCCTTCCCGGACACCGGATCGGGGATCTCCCGCGAGTCGTGCTCGAACCCGGCCGGCTGGTCCGGCTGACCCGCCTCCCGCGGCGCCCGTGAACCCCGCGGACCGCCCCGCCAGGGGCTCCGCGGGGAGATGGGCCGCGCCCGGCGGCGCTCCCCGTGGTGGGCGGCGATCGCGCGGGGCACCCGGTGCTCGGTGCCGGGCTCCACGATCACGACGCGCTTGAGCCGCCCGGGTGCGCCTCGGCCGTGCGCACATGCGCTTGAGGCATGTTCATACGCGCTTGAGGAAGGCGCGCACCTCGTCGGCCTCGGGGACGCCGAGCTCCTCGTAGAGCTCCAGGGCCGATCGTCCGTGCTCGCGGGCCAGGTCGGCCTGCCCGAGGCCCAGGCGGGCCCTGGCCAGGCCGTCGTGAGCCCGGGCCTGCTCGGGCCGGTTGCGGGCCG
>NZ_CDRNDK010000799.1:0-1732 GCF_977012225.1 Planomonospora algeriensis
GGGGACCGCCCCGGGCACGCGAAAGGCGTGGGGGGACGGGCGCCGGGGGCGCTCGCCAGGACCATGGGGCGGTGCTCGCGGGGCGCCGGTCCGGGAGCCGAGGAGGTCGGGGCGGACGGCACCGCCGTGGTCGAGGGAACCGGGGCGGGGGAGGGGGGAGCGGAGATCGCGGGTGGCGGAGGTTCGGCGCTGGAGACGGTGCCGGCGGGGGCGAGCACGCCCGTGTAGACGACGGCCGCCCCGGCCAGCGCGGTGGCGGCGACGGCGCCGACGCTCACCCGGGCCGGACGCCGATGCGCTCCCCGCCCTGTCGCCGTCCGCGACCGCAGGACGGCCGGGGCGGCGACGGCGGCTTCCTCACCTGGAGAATCTGACATGAGCACCTCGAGACCCGACGGGGACTGGGAGGTCTTCACCTTTGCCGCACCGTTGGAACGTTGCACACCAAGAGGACTTCTTGTAATCAGATGGTTACACGAGGTGCCGGGACGGGGGCGTCGGCGAGGCCCGCCAAGACCGCTCCGCCCGTGACCTGGGCCGCGAGCGTCCGGTGGACGGCCACGAGTGTCGAGCGCCCGGTTGCCGTCAGCCAAGACCCAACGGCCCTCGGCGTCCTCCTGGTGTCCTCCTGATGTCCTCGCTCGGTGACGAATCCGCCGGCAGGACTTGCATCCGGTACCCAGGTACAGCCTTACGGTCGGAGCACACCAACCGACGGGAGGCCGCCATGGCAGACCAGAGCACGGATGGCGGGTGCGCGTGCTGCGTCCCCATCCCGACCGCGACCGCGGCCGGCAGCGCATCCGAGATCACGGCAGTGCGGGCGCGGGATGACGTCGCGGCCGACGGGCCGGACATCGTGTGCACGCTGGGCGGCGGTGCGGAGGCGATGCGCGAGCGCCTCGCTCAGTGGCAGGCGGTGCTGGCCCCGGCCACCGGGCGTGCCCCGGTCGAGGGCGGGCTGCGGCTGACCTACGCCCACGACGCCGGCGTCGCACTCGAGCTGGCCCGGCTGGCGGCCGCCGAGTTCGCGTGCTGTTCGTTCTTCACCTTCACCCTGACCGTCGGCCCGGGCGGCACGGTGTTCACCGTGACCGCGCCGCAGGCCGCCGCCGAGCTGGTGACCGCGGTGTTCGGCACCACCGATGCCGCCGCTGCCCGGGAGAGCGTGTGATGGAGACCTTCTTCGACGGGTTGCACCTGCGCACCGGCCAGGTCGCCGAGCGGGCCGGGGTCAACATCCAGACCCTGCGTTACTACGAGCGCCGGGGGCTGATCGCCGAACCCGAGCGCAGTCCCGGCGGGCACCGGATCTACCCGCCCGAGGTCGTCGCCCTCCTCGGGGTCATCAAAGCCGCACAGCGGCTCGGCTTCACCCTGGACGAGGTCGCCGACCTCATCGACACCGGCCGGCGCGGCCACCCCAGTCCGGACCTGCAAGAGCGCGCCAAGGCCAAGCTCGCCGAAGTCGACGCGCGCATCGCCGACCTGAGGACCATCCGCACCGCCCTGGAGCAGGTGGTGGCCGCCCGTTGCGACAGCCTCACCCACTGCACCTGCGCCGACTGCCCGCTGCCGTTCGCCGACCTGGCCGAAGGAGATCCCCGATGACGCCGCCCGCCGACCGCCCCATCCCGCCCACGACCACCGCTCACCGCCCCGCAGGCCCGGACGACGCGCCCCCGACCCGTAGCAAGGTCGCCGCCGCGCTGGCGGTGCTGGCGTGCGCGGC
>NZ_CDRNDK010000800.1:0-1724 GCF_977012225.1 Planomonospora algeriensis
GGCCCGTTCGGGCAGCCGGGACCGCGGCCGCGGCGGGGTCGGGAGGAGGGTGCCGCCCAGCGCGGCGGCCAGGGCCGCGGCGGTGAGCCTCGTAACAGGGTGACTCATATGGTCCATTTTCCGATAAATCACACAGATTTTCTCCCTGACCGGACCGGCCGGCCGCGCCGATCGGCCGGACCGCGGCCCCGTACGACCGCCCGCCCGGACCACGGCCCCGCGCGATCGGCCGCCCGCCCCGGTCAGCGGGGGTCGAGTATCCGCTCCCCCGCCGGGACGGTGAAGCGGGCGCCGGTCTTCGCGGGGGCTCCGCGACGGCTGATGTACTCCAGGACGCGGAAGTCCGCCCGGAGCTCCTCCCCGGTCAGCCGGCAGAGGAGGTAACCGCGCCGCTGGTCCAGGTAGGCGATGTGCGGGTTCTCCGCCACAATCTCGGCGACCCGGCTCTCGTCCCGGTAGCCGTCGCCGTCGCTGGAGACCGAGGAGGTGACCAGCTCCACCGCCACCCTCTCGGCGTCCGGGTCGTCGAAGTCGAGCGTGAGGTCGGCGGCGTGGTGCATGTGCGCGTCGCCGGTCAGCACGATGGGATTGGCCGCGCCGGAGTCGCGCAGGCCGGTCAGCAGGCGGGTGCGCTCGGCGGCGTAGCCGTCCCAGGAGTCCAGGTTGACCTCGCTGCCGGGGCCGGTCCGGTGGTCGCGCTGGGCCATCAGGATCTGCTGGCCGATCAGGTTCCAGCGGGCGGTCGAGGCGGAGAGCCCGCCGAGCAGCCAGTCCCGCTGGTCGGCGCCGAGCAGGGTGCGTTCCGGGGAGAGCCGGTCGTCGCAGCCGGCCCGGACGCCGTCCTCGCACGCCTGGTCGTCGCGGAACTGCCGGGTGTCCAGCAGGTGGAAGCGGGCCAGCGGGCCCCAGTCCACCCGCCGGTGCACCCGCATCGACGCGCCGCCGGGGACGCTGGAGCGGCGCAGCGGCATGTTCTCGTAGTAGGCCGTGAAGGCGGCGGCCCTGCGCCGCGCGAACGCCGGGGCGCCGGTGCTGGAGACCCCGGCGGCCCAGTTGTTCTCGATCTCGTGGTCGTCGAAGGCGACCAGCCAGGGCGCGGCCGCGTGCGCGGCCTGCAGGTCGCGGTCGCTCTTGTACTGCGCGTGCCGCATCCGGTAGTCGGCCAGGGTCTCGCACTTGCCCGGCGTGTGCTCCCGGACGCCGCCGCCGAGCGCGGTGTACCCCTGCGGCCCGTACTCGTACATGTAGTCGCCCAGGTGGACCACGAGCTCGGGCTCGGACTCGGCGAGCCTGCGGTAGGCCGTGTAGTAGCCGTGCTCGTAGTGCGCGCAGGCGGCGACGGCGAAGGTGAGCCCGGCCGGGGACGCCGACGCGGCCGGGGCGGTGCGGGTACGGCCGGCCGGGGACAGGTGACCGCCGGCGCGGAAGCGGTAGAAGTACTCCCGGCCGGGCTCCAGCCCGTCCAGCTCGACGTGGACGCTGTGCGCCCGCTGCCAGCGCGCGGTCTCGGTGCCCGCGCGCACGACCCGGGTGAACCGCTCGTCGGTGGCCACCTGCCAGCGCACGTCCACGTCCCGGCCCGGCATCCCGCCGTGTCCGTCCCCGCTCAGCGGGTCGGCCGCCAGCCGGGTCCACAGCACGAACCCGCCGGGGGACGGGTCCCCGGAGGCGACCCCCAGGGTGAACGGGTCTCGGGCCAGGGCCCCGGACCGCGCCGGCGGGGC
>NZ_CDRNDK010000801.1:0-1722 GCF_977012225.1 Planomonospora algeriensis
GGGCCGTACGTCTGCGAACGAACCCACTCAAAACATCAACTCGCCGGGGCCCTGACCTCAGGCCTGGTCGTCGAACTCGCCGTTCTTGATGCCGCCGATGAAAGCCCGCCACTCGGCAGAGGTGAAGATCAGTGCGGGACCCTCCCGGTCCTTGCTGTCACGCACACCGATCCGGCCTCCGGCCAGAGAGGCGACCTCAACGCAGCTGCCGCCGTTTCCTCCGCTGAGGGTGCTCTTACGCCAGACGGCCTGGGACAGTTCCTCACGGGACACTCAAATCCCCCTCTCGACGCTCAGGGACCTTCTTCGGCGAGCTTTTCGATCATGGCGATCGAATCTCTCGGATCGAGCGCCGAAGCGCGCAGATGGTCATATGCCAGCGTATACGCCTGTACCTCTTCGGGCTTCTCCACATACAGACTGCCGGTCATGTACTCCAGATAGGCGACCTCGCCGCCCCCTTCGGCGAAGGACAGGACGGCGAAGGATCCGAGCATCGCGGCATGTGCTCCTACCCCGTAGGGCAGAACCTGGATCGTCACATTGGGCCGAGTCGCGACCTCCATCAGATGGCGAAGCTGTTGCTCCATGACATGGGCACCACCTACACGACGTCGCAGGGCCGCCTCGTTCATGATCGCCCAGAAGTGCATGGGGTGCTCGGTTCGCGTGATGACGTCCTGGCGAGCCATGCGGAGGCTGACGTGCCGCTCTATCTCGTCTGCCGAGTCCAGCACTCTCGCCGCCTGGTAGACGGCCCTGGCGTAGTCCTCGGTCTGCAGAAGTCCGTGGATGAGCTCGGGTTCGTAGTTCCGGAGTGAGGACGCCTCGGCCTCCAGGCCCACGTAGACCTGGAACCACTGCGGGATGACGTCGCTGTAGGCATGCCACCACCCGCGTTCCCTCGCCTGCCTGGCCAGTTGGATGAGCGCTTCGTACTTGGCGCCCTCGCGGAGACCGTAGAGCTGGAGCATGGCGCGGACGTCGTTGACGGAGATCCGCAGCGTCCCACCCTCCACCTTGGTCATCCGGGACGTCGACCAGTCCAGATGCCGCGCCACCTCGTCCTGCTTGAGACCGGCCTCACTCCGCAGTCGCCGTAGCTCCTGAAGCAAACGCCGGTGCCGGACGGTCGGCGAGAAGTCAGTCACGGATCTACCTCCTGGCCTGCCGGTTCGTTCACGCATCGTAATGAATCTTTGACTGTTCGCGCCAAAGTGCTTGCAGGTTCATTTTTGCAGGTGCAAATTGAGCATGTGACCCGTTGGGGGTGCCGCCGCATCGGTGCACCCTGCGGTGGGTTCCGAAGCATGACAAGCGACAGGTACGCGAGGAACGGGCGGTTGCGGCCGGTACTACGCGGCCTCGAAGTCGGTGAAGGGGTGGACGACCAGATGAAGACACGTGATCTCCATGGCCGAAGCGGCCAATTGGTGGAGTTGGCCTGGGAGTTGAACGAGCTGGGGTTCGACTCCGTAGTCCGGCTCCCGCCCAGCGGGCGGCCGAGTCTGGAGATCTTCCTTCCACCTGGCCGGCCCCGGACCGCCCTGGCGCAGCGGGGCCGTACTTCCGTCTTCACCTGGGAGCGGAGCCGTGTCCGGCAGGGCCCTGATGTTCAGGGCCAGGGCCGGTGCGGCGGCAGCGCGATGCGGGCGGCGGCGGAGCGGATCCTGGAGGCCGTACGGTGACCGCGCCCCGGCTGCTGGGACAGGCCGACCTGCC
>NZ_CDRNDK010000802.1:0-1702 GCF_977012225.1 Planomonospora algeriensis
CGCTCCACATCGACGTGATCGACGCGGGCTCGGCCGACAGCCTGCCCCGGATCCGTACGGACGTCTGCGTCGAGAGCTGCGGCGGCCGGGGTCTCCGGCTGGTCCGGGAGTTGGCCACCACCTGGGGTTGGTACGGCGTCCCGGCTGGACGCGTGGTCTGGTTCCAGCTCGTCGAGGAGGCCGACCTCCCTCGTTCCAGGCCGGGGCGTTCGGCCGGTGAAGCGCGTCCATGGCCTCGGCCTTCGGATTCCATCTGCTGATTCTGGTCGTGTTCGAAGCGGGCGACCATAGAGGCGCTGAGCCGTTTCGCCCCCGCCGCGAGTGCGGTCGTCACCCGGTGTCCGAAGACGGCCTGACCTGCCGCCAGGCCGCGACGGCCGCGGAGACCTGCCGGAGCACGAGTTCGGTCTCCCGCAGCGCGTCCTTCACGGGGACCGGCCGGTCCTGCCCGCCGCCGAAGGGACGCGAGCCGCTGCCCGGCCACCGGACGGCGCGGTACTCCACCGTGACGAGGACGTCCCCGACCCGGCCGAAGCCTTCGCCGGTGGCGAGGGAGGCGCTGGACCGGGTGTGCCGGACGTGCGCCTCGTCGCCGACCCCGGTGAGCGGGGTGACGGAGGAGGTCCGGTGGCCGCCGGCCGAGGCGGTGGCGCCGGTGCGGGCGATCCGCAGGTGCAGGGCGTAGCCGGCCCGGGCCCGCTCCTCGGCCGTCAGGCCGTACTGCTCCTTGTACCGCATCACCTGGACCCTGACGGTGGCCTGCTCGGTGTGGTCCCGGCGGGGTGGACGGAGTCGTTCCAGGAGCAGTTCCAGACGGCGGACAGCGGGTCGTCGTTCTCCCTGCGGGTCACCGTCGCATGGGGGACGAGCCGGGCGAGCTCGGCGCCGCCGACCATGGCGCAGACGTCGAGATCCCCGTCGGCGGGCCGTACCGGGGGCTGCGACGAGGCGGCGGCCGGGTCCCCGGCGGGGCCTTCCGGGACGCCGGGTCCGGCCGCCAGGTAGGCGAGGACGCCGCCGGTGACGGCGAGCGCGGCCGCTCCCGCCGCGACGGGCGCCGCCCAACGCCGCCGGAGCGCCGGGTCCGGTCCCGGCATCGCTAGCGGACCCCGTTCCGCTGGAAGGACTCGAGGATCGCCTCGGTGACCGGGACGAGGCCCGCGATAACTTCCTTCTGCGGCATGAGGACGGACTTGGGATCGTTGATCGCGGCGCCCTCGGGGCGGTCGGAGCCGCCGTAGGAGACCTCGACCACGGTCGGGCCGGAGAGCACGACCGCGTCGGCCGCCCCGACGTGCGCGCTGGGGGTGCGGTTCTTCCGGTACTGGTGGAACGCCCGCTCACCCCAGCCCTTGGGCTCGGTCACCTTGTACCAGAAGAGCCCCTGGAACCCACTGCCCTCCCATTCCTTCGCCTCGGCCCGCCGGTCGATGTAGTGCTGCTTGGCCGCCCAGGAGTCGGGCTTCCCGACGCGGTCGACGAAGGTGGTGAAGGTGACGAAGACGCTGCGCAGCCGGTGCTTCCCCCCGGCGGGGATCTCCCGGTTGTTCCAGCGGCAGGTGACGGCCGTCCGGTCGCCGCTCTGCGTGCGCTCCGACTTGAGCGCCGCGCCGGGGACCAGCGGCGCCGCGACCGGTGTCACCTCGGCGCAGACCTTCGGGAAGGCGATCTCCACAGGCGGGGGGCGTGGGGGCGGGGGTGG
>NZ_CDRNDK010000803.1:0-1697 GCF_977012225.1 Planomonospora algeriensis
CCGCCGCGGCCCCCGCCCTGGCCGTCGTCCCCGGCAGCCCGGCGGAGTTCGTCCGGCAGGTCGGCCCCGCCGCCCGGCAGAGCATGCGGGCGACGGGCGTGCCCGCCTCGGTGACCCTGGCCCAGGCGATCCTGGAGTCGGGCTGGGGCCGCAGCAAGCTGGCGACCAGGGACCGCAACTACTTCGGCATCAAGTGCTTCGGCGGCCCGGCCGGCCGCGCGGCCGGCTGCCGCGACTACCCGACCACCGAGTGCGGCTCGGGCGGCTGCGGGAAGACCACCGCGTCCTTCCGGACGTACCGCACGGCGGCGGACTCGTTCGCCGACCACGGCGACTTCCTCGCCTCCAACAGCCGCTACCGGGCCGCGTTCGCCCACTCCCAGAACCCCGACCGGTTCGCCCAGGAGATCGCGAAGGCCGGATACGCCACCGACCCGGCCTACCCCGGCAAGCTGATCGGCCTCATGCGCACCCACGATCTGTACGGCTACGACCGCTGACCGGCTCCGTGCGCGCCTCCGGCCTGTACGGCTACGACCGCTGAGCGGCCTCACGCGCGCCCCCGGCCCGCACCGCCGCGACCGCTGACCGGCCGGTCCGCCACCCCGCCGCCCGGCCCGCACGGGACGGCCGCTCGCCGCCACGCCCCAGGAGAAGACGATGCAGCCAGATGCCTCCCCCACGAGGCACGCCGCCCGCCGCCGGAAGGCGGCCCGGCCTCCCCGGTGGCTGCTCTTCCTCGTGGGAGGGCTCCTGATGAGCGCCGCGAGCCTCGTGCTGCCGGGCGAGACCGACGACGTGGCCATCCGGTCGGCCGTGTCGCTCGCCGCGGTCGCCGCGATGATCGCCGGGACGCGCCTGCGCCGCCCGGCCGCCCCGGCGGCGTGGCGGCTGCTGGCCGCGGGCCTGGCCGTCTGGGTGGGCGCGGACCTGCTGTGGACCGGCTGGTTCCTGACGGCCGGCGGCGTCGGCCACCCGGTCCCGATCTGGATGGAGGTGGTCTACCTCTTCTCCTATCCGCTCCTGTTCGCCGGGCTGGGCAGGCTGCCGGGCAACGCGATCCGCTCCAGGGACGGCGGGGTGACGCTCGACGCCATGGTCATCCTGCTGGGGGTGGCCTTCGTGTACTGGACGGTGGCCTTCAACCCCTACGGGGGCATCCAGGACCCGTCGGACCGGAACATCCTCATGGCGGCGACCTATCCGGCCGCCGACCTGTTCGTGCAGTTCATGGTCATCCGGCTCTGGTTCACCCACGGCCTGCGCAACCGGTCCTACGCGATGCTCGTCCTGGGCTTCGCCGGGATGTTCGCCAACGACGTGCTGTACGCCCTCGACCTGCAGGTCGGCGAGAGCTGGGGCTACGACCTCCTGGGCAACGGGGGCTGGCTGCTCTGGTTCGTCCTCATGGGCACGGCCGCGCTGCACCCGTCCGCGGCCGACGGCCGCCGGACCGCCTCCGACGGCCACCTGACGGTCGCACGGGGCGTCGCCTTCCTGGTGATGGCCTGCGCGGGACCCTTCTCCCTTGTCGTCACCGTCCCGTCCGGCGCGCTGATGGACCCCCTCGACTTCGTGGCGCCGCTGGTCATCTTCGCGGCCCTGATGGGATTCCTGATCATCCGGCTGATCACCAACGCGCGCGCGGCGCAGCGGCGCGCGCTGCTGCTGGACGAGCAGGCCGCGGAGCTGTCGCG
>NZ_CDRNDK010000804.1:0-1674 GCF_977012225.1 Planomonospora algeriensis
TGGTCACGGCGTTGACGCCTGAGCGGCTGGATGGGGTGATGCGGCCCAAGGCCGATGGGGCCTGGCATCTGCATGAGCTGACGCGGGATCTGGATCTGTCCGCGTTCGTGTTGTTCTCTTCGCTGGCCGGGGTGCTGGGTGGTCCGGGGCAGGGCAACTACGCTGCGGCGAATGCGTTCTTGGACGCTCTGGCCGAGTACCGCAGCTCGCAGGGGCTGGCGGGCACCTCGCTGGCCTGGGGCCTGTGGCGAGAGGGTGGACTGGCCGACCTGGCCGAAGCCGACCTGCGTCGTCTCGCGCGCTCCGGCGTCGACCCGCTGACCGCCGAGGACGGACTGGCCCTCTTCGACGCCGCGCTCGCCACAGGACGGGCCGCGCTGGTTCCCGCCCAGCTCAACTTCAAGGTCTTCGCTCAGGCGGACTCGCTGCCACCGCTGCTGCGCGGTCTGGTGTCCACTCCCTCCAGGCGGGTCGTGACAGCGGCGTCGGAAGCGGCGGCCACCCTGAAGCAGCAGCTGGCGGCCCTGCCCCCGGCTGGGCAGCAAGCCGCGCTGGAAGGCCTGGTGAGCGACCAGCTGGCCGTCGTCCTCGGATTCGCCGACGCATCCGCGCTCGACGACGACGTCTCCTTCCAGGAACTGGGCTTCGACTCGCTGATGGCGGTGGAGTTCCGCAACCGGCTCAGCCAGGTCACCGGCATGCGGCTGCCGGCCACGCTGATCTTCGACTACCCGACGCAGGCGGCGCTCGTCCCGTTCCTGGCCGACGAACTGCTCGGCAAACAGGAGGTCGCGGTCGCATCGCGGATCACCACCGGTGATGACGAGCCCATCGCGATCGTCGGAATGGCCTGCCGCTACCCCGGCGGGATCGAATCGCCGGAGGACCTGTGGCGGTTCGTGGCGCAGGCGGGCGACGCGGTGGGCGAGTTCCCGTCCGATCGCGGGTGGGATCTGGAGCGGCTCTACGACCCGGAGCCCGGCAACCGCGGCACCTCCTATGCCCGGCACGGCGGGTTCCTGTACGACGCGGCGGAGTTCGATCCCGGTTTCTTCGGGATCAGTCCGCGTGAGGCGCTGGCGATGGATCCGCAGCAGCGGCTGCTGCTGGAGAGCTCCTGGCAGGCGATCGAGCGCGCGGGGATCGATCCGCACGGGCTGCGCGGCAGCCGTACGGGCGTGTTCGCCGGCGTGATGTACCACGACTACGCGAGCCAGCTCTCCTCGGTACCGGAGGAGCTGGAGGGGTTGATCGGCACGGGCAACTCGGGCAGCGTGGCCTCGGGCCGGGTGTCGTACACGTTCGGGTTCGAGGGTCCGGCGGTGACGGTGGACACGGCGTGCTCGTCGTCGCTGGTCGCCCTGCATCTGGCGGCGCAGTCGCTGCGGTCGGGCGATTGCGATCTGGCCTTGGCCGGCGGTGTGACGGTGATGGCCACCCCGTGGACGTTCATTGAGTTCGCGCGGCAGCGCAACCTTTCGGTGGACGGCCGCTGCAGGGCGTTCGCCCAGGCCGAAGGCGGCGTCGGCCTTTCGGAGGGTGTGGGCATGCTGCTGGTCGAGCGGTTGTCGGACGCTCGCCGCAACGGTCACCGGGTGCTGGCGGTCCTGCGCGGCAGTGCGGTCAACCAGGACGGGGCGAGCAACGGGCTGACGGCGCCGAACGGTCCGTCGC
>NZ_CDRNDK010000805.1:0-1674 GCF_977012225.1 Planomonospora algeriensis
GGTCGGGCAAGTCGGCCGAGGCCGAGCTGCGGCTGCTGGCCGAGCCCGAGGTCGTCTACGCGGCGACGGGGCCGTCCGGGGACGGCGACCCGGAGTGGCTCGGGCGGATCCGGGCCCACCGGGAGCGGCGTCCCGCCCACTGGAGCACGGCCGAGACCACGGACCTGGCCGGGCTGCTGACGGAGGCGCGGACCCCCCTGCTGGTCGACGGCCTGGGCACGTGGGCCACCGCCGTCCTCGACGAGTGCGGCGCCTGGGACCGGGCCCCGGAGGCGCTCGCCCGGGTGGAGGCGCGCTGCGACGCGCTGGTGGCGGCGTGGCGGCGGACGCGGGCGCGCGTCGTGGCCGTCTCCGACGAGGTCGGCCTGGGCGTGGTCCCCGCCACCTCCGGCGGGCGGCTCTTCCGCGACGTGCTGGGCCGCCTGAACCAGCGCCTGGCCGCCGAGTCGGAGGAGGTCGCCCTCGTCGTCGCCGGGCGCCTGCTCCCCCTGCCCGTCTGACGGACCGCTCCCCGCCAGGTCGTCCCGTCCCTGCGGGCGGACGGCCCGGCACTACGATCGTCGGTCATGTCTGGACAACCGCCCCGGGGACCCCGCAGACCCCGAGAACCCCGGCGACCCTGGAGATTCCGGCGGACCCGGAGGCCTTGAGGGTGCCGTCCGCTCCGGAGATCCCGGCGGATCTGGGGGCTTCGAGGACTCCGACGGGCCTGAAGGCTCCGGCGGGACCGAAGACTCGGGTGGCTCCGAGAGCTCCGGTGGTCCGGACGGCTCCGGAAGCCCGTCCACGTTCGGCGACGGGTTCCGGCTGGCGGTCGGCACGCTGAGCGTGTTCCCGGTGCGGCCGGGGACCGTGGACCGCCGGGCGGGCGGACGGGCGATGGCGCTCGCCCCGCTGGTCGGCGCGCTGCTCGGCGGGGCCGCCGCGGCCGTGCTCTCGGCCGCCCTCTGGCTGGAGGTCTCGCCGCTGCTCGCCTCGGTCCTGGCGATCGGCACGCTCGCGCTGCTCACCCGGGCCCTGCACCTGGACGGGCTGGCCGATCTGGCCGACGGGCTGGGCAGCGGCAGGCCCGCCGGGCAGGCCCTGGACATCATGAAGCGCTCCGACATCGGCCCGTTCGGCGTGGTGACACTGGTCCTGGTGCTGGGCGTCCAGGTCGCGGCGCTGGCGGAGGCCTCCGCCGCCGGATACGGGCCTGTCGCGCTGGTCGCCGCCTGCGTCGCCGGGCGGCTGGCGATCACCTGGGCCTGCCGGGAGGGCGTCCCGGCGGCCCGGCCGGGCGGGCTCGGCGCGATGGTCGCGGGCACCGTACGGCGCGGCCCCGCCCTGGCCGCGACCTTCCTGTCCTTGGCGGGCCTGGCGGTGCTGACGTCCGCCTACTGCCTCGGTGCCCTCCGCCTGCTCCCTCCGGACGACGCCTTCAGCCGCCGCTACGAGGAGTACACCTTCGTGGAGGGCACGGGCATCGGTTCCTACGCGGCGCTCGAGGGGACCGTGGCGGACCCGCACCGAATGGACGTGGTGGGCGTGTCCATCGTCCCCACCGCCGATCTCCCCGCGAGCTGGTCGCAGTTCGTCGTGTTCCTCTGTTTTCCGGCGGCGGCGGTGGCGGCCGGGCTGCTCGCCGCGTGGGCGCTGCGGCGCCGGGCGCTGGCGGCGGCTGGGGCGGTGTCA
>NZ_CDRNDK010000806.1:0-1671 GCF_977012225.1 Planomonospora algeriensis
TGTCAGTTAAGGCACTTAGTCCCTGTTTGTCTCACTTGAGCTTGGCACAGAGGGGGTGAGCATGAGCTGCTGGGGTGTGTGTCGGTGGAGAAGGCGGTTGGCCCGGAGCTGAGCGATGGTGATCTCCGGGCAGGCGGCGAGGTCGAGGTGGGGCTGGCCTGGATCGCTGAGCCAGATGCGGTGGCGTATGCAGATCTTCTGGTGAGCGGGCAGGTGGACGGGAATGCGCTCGTTGATGCCGCGGCGAGCGGTGCAACGCCGGCAGGCCGTAGTGGCGCGCAGGGGACTGACCTCGTCGTTGTGCCGGAAGGCGGGCAGGGCGCGCGCGAGGCTGGTGGCGGCGATGGCCGTGAGGTGAGCAAGGGCGAGCAGCGCGTCCGCGGTTGCAGGGACGAGCGTGTGGTGCTGGGCGCGGTCGTTGCGGTTGTTGACCTTGGTTGAGAACCAGGAGGGCAGGACGGCCAGGACCTCGGAGACGGTGAGGTGGTTGTCGTGGGCGAGTCGTGTCAGATAGGAGATGAGCGGCTCCCCGGCAAGTGGGGCGACCCGCCGTGGCAGCACCGGCGCGCGCTGGGGAGCAGGGACAAACAGGCGCGACGCTCCGTCGATGCCCTCGGCCAGAGCCTGCGGAGAGTCCTCGTTCGGATCGGCTGGCCGATGGTCTGCTGGCAGCAGGTGGCGTTGAGCAAGCCCGCGGTAGAAGGTCGCTCGACTTCCCTCGAAGCCGAGCTGGGTCACCTCTCTGAACAGGGCGCTGGGCCGGAGAACCGGATCCTCGGAGAACCGCTGCCGACAGTAGTTGGCGAGGAGGTCGGTGAGCAGGCTCGGCCTCGAGGCCCGCACTCCAGGTGTCCTGTCGCCGTTGATGTAGCCGCGGATGGTGGTCTGGCTGTGGCCAAGCTGATCGGCGATGGCCCGCGCCGACCATCCGGCTGCGTGCAGGGTGAGGATCTGCTCGGCTCTGTCTTGGGGCAGCATCGGCATCGGTCAGCTGGTGGGCGGGTGCGGGTTCTGGGAGGTGATGTCGGCGTCGACGGCGTCCAAGCCCTTCCGGGTGATCTTTTCGGTGCCGTCGAGGACGGCGTTGATGGCGGCACTGCGGATCAGCCAGAGCAGGCTTCCGATCATTCCGTGGGTGCGCTGGTGCAGGTAGCGATCAAGTTTGGTGAGGGCGCCGGGCCGGTGGTGGTGCAGGCGGAGACTGTCTTCGAGAGCGGCGATGAGGGCGCTCCATTGCTGGTCTTGGCCGAACGGGCCGGTGCGGACCATGCTGAAGCGTCCGGCGATCTGTTCGCCGCGGGCGCCGGAGAGCAGGCCAGTGCGTTCCAGGCTGATACCCGCGTAACAGAAGGTCGCGGGGATGCGTTCGGAGAAGTACTTCAGGGTGTCGGAGGCTTCAGCGCCCGCGCGGGTGGCGGTGTTGAGGTTGTGGAGTTCGTCGATCGCGACCAGACAGACACGGGCGTCGATACTGACACCGCAGACGGCGTCGGCGATGTCGGTGATGTTGCCTCGGCGTGAGATGGGCAGGTCGAAGAACCGGGCGAACTCCATCGCGATCATCTTGGGAGTCGCGGCGGGCGGAACGGTGATGTAGATGACCGGGATGTCCGCGGTGAGGTGCCCAGCAGATTCCGGACAGTCGCTTGTGGCGGAGCCTATGCGGCTTCT
>NZ_CDRNDK010000807.1:0-1670 GCF_977012225.1 Planomonospora algeriensis
CCAGGCGGATCCGGATCGCCACCCGTCGCGGCCCAGGCGGGCCGGCCGCGCCCGCGGCCGGCCCGGGCCGACGCCATCTCCAGCAGGGTCTCCGCCACCCGGTGGGCGTCCGGGGACACGCTCGCGGCGCCCTCCCACTCGCGCCCGCGCAGGCGCACCCGGACCGGGACCTCACCGGGGCCGGACAGGTTGCGCCACCACGTCCGGCTCCGGTGGCTGACCAGCAGCAGCTCGCCGCCCCTCTCCACGTAGTTCGCGGGCACGGTGATCTCCCTGCCGCTCCTGCGGCCCCGTACGGTCACCAGCGCGACCGAGGCGCTCAGCAGGTCGTGCAGGGGCGAGCGGAGCAGCCGGCGGACGAACGGGTTCACCAGGCGGTTCCGGACCGCGCGCGACGGATCGCGGGCCGGAGAGCCGGCGGCGGGGGCGTCGGCATCGGGCAGGGCCGCCCCGCCGGCGGCTCCGGGCAGTGCGCGCGAGCCGCCCGCGGCCGGTGGCCGGGGCATCACCATGTCGTCCTCCTGCGGTCACCCCCATTCGACCGCCCGCCACCGCCGTCCCGCAGGGGCCGAAAGACCCTGCGGGACGGGACCTCCGGCCCGCAGGGCCTTCCGGCCCCCGTCCTACGATGGCGATCGATCATGACGGTCGTCCGGCGGCCGGAGCACGGGTTAGAGTCACGTGGGCGGGGGAGGTCCGGAGTGATCCGGTTCCGGGCACGCCGGATCCGGGGCGATCCGGCGTCCGGGACCGCCTCCGCGCACCCCGGCTCCGGGGCGATCCGGTGCCCGGGACCACCTCCGCCTTCTTCATCGGGAGAACCCATGACCGAACGCATCACGGCCCCCGGCGATCTCGGCCGCCGGGTCGCGGCCAGGCGTGAGACCCTCGGCCTCAGCAGGGAACGGCTGGCCGAGCGGGCCGGGATCGACCCCGGTTACCTCGCCTACCTGGAGGAGGCCGCGGCCTCCCCCGCCGGCGAGACCGTGCAGAAGCTGGCCGCCGCCCTGCAGACCAGCCCGGAGGAACTGCTGGGAGGCACGGTGGACCTGCCGCCCGGACGCGGCCCCGCCGCCGCCGATGCCTCACTGGACAGACTCGACCCCAACGAGTGCCTGCACCTGATCTTCCCCGGCGGCGTGGGCCGGGTCGCCTTCGACGACGGCGGCGGGCCGACGATCCTGCCGGTCAACTACGTGCTGCACGACAACGCCGTGGTCTTCCGCACCGCCGCCGACGGCCCGTTCGCCGCGAACCTGAGCACCGGCGTCCCGGGGGTCGAGTTCAAGGTCGCCTTCGAGGTCGACCGGATCGACGACCCCAACCGGGAGGGCTGGAGCGTGCTCATCCGGGGCGGGGCGCACCTGGTCTCCTCCTCCGACGAGCAGGCGGCGGTGGAGGCGGCGGGTGTGCAGTCCTGGGCGGGCGGCACGCGCGACCTCTACGTCAAGATCGTTCCCAGCGAGGTCTCCGGCCGCCGGATCCGGCACGGATCGTGACCCTCCGCCCCGGAGCCGGGGATCCGGCGGGCACCCGCGTGCCCGCCGCACTCCGATCCGTGTTTTGATGGTCTCCCGCTGGACAGGGTCGATTGGAAGGCTCGGTCATCGGCGGTCGAGGTGAGGAGAGCTGACGGCATGGATGTGATTCGCGTGGTCCTGGTGGACGAC
>NZ_CDRNDK010000808.1:0-1658 GCF_977012225.1 Planomonospora algeriensis
GGCCGGGCACCCCGGCGCCGTCGCGCCGCCACCCCCCGCCCCCCAGATCTGGGGCGGCGCCGCCGCTGCCCGGGGATCCGCCGCCGGCGAACGTGACGGTGCTCACCGCACCCGTCAGGGAGCGGCCGAGGACCGGAGGGCTCTCCCTCCTCCTGGCGGCCTGCGTGGGCGTGGTCGCCCTGCTGTCCGGCCTCGGCGTCTGGGCCGCGGGGCAGTACACCTCCCTGGAGAACACGGGGCGGACCGCCGCCGACGGGGCCGCTCCCCGGATCCCGCTGGAGCTGGCCGGGCAGGGAGAGGAGCAGGGCGCGGACGGCGGTCAGGGCCAGGACCCCGGACAGGGCACGGGACAGGGCACGGGAGACGATCCGGTGAACAGGGTCACGGTGCCCTGGGGGACGACCCCGGAACCGCGGGAGGGCGACGTCGGGCCGCTGCAGCTGCCCACCGACGTCCCCGTCGTCCCCACCGTCGCGCCCGTTCCGACGCTGAGCTCGCTCACCCCGCCTCCGGTCCCCGTCCCGTCGACCGCGGCGCCGCAGCAGACCGACCGGTCCGGCACGCAGCAGACCCCCACCGCCGCGCCGGCCCCCTCGGCCACCGCGACGCAGCAGCCGGCGAGTCCGCAGCCGACGGTGACCCTCACGGTCACGCCGCAACCGGCTCCGGAGTCCCCGCAGCCCACGGGCTCGCCTGAGCCCTCTCCGGCGACCACGCCTTCGGTGACGCCCTCGCTGACGCCCACGGTGACGCCCACGGCGGCTCCGACGTCGACGCCCACGGCGGTTCCGACGGTGACGCCCACGGTGACGCCCACGGCGGCTCCGAGCGCGCCTCCGGCGACGTCCACGGCCAAGCCTGCTCCCACCCAGGCCAAGCCCGCCCCCACGACGGCCAAGCCGACCCCGGCACCCACCCAGGCCAAGCCCACCGCCACGACGGCCAAGCCGACCCCCACCGTGGTCAGGCCGGAGCCCACCGCGGTCAAGCCTGAACCCACCGCTGTGCGGCCGACCGCCATCGGGGCCGATCCGTCACGGATCGCGACGGCGCCCGCCTCCCCGCCCGCGGTCCGGTCCTTCAGCCCGCAGCAGGTCTGCGGGGCGGGATACGTCCCGCAGCGGTCCCTGTCGTTCAGCGGCGGGACGGTCCACCAGCTCTACAACGCGTCCACCGGGAACAACTGCGTGGTCACCGTGAAGAGCACCGATGTGGGCAAGGCGAGCCAGCTGTGGGCCACGCTCGAGGTGCAGGGCGGCGGTTCCCTGACCGACAGGGGCTCCTTCGAGTACTACGCGGGACCGGTCGTCCTCCCCGCCAAGGGCAAGTGCGTGCGCTTCTCCGGCGGCGGCCCCGGCGGCCAGGCCGCCTCGGACTGGGGGAACTGCGGCTGACCCCGTCCAGGGGCCCGCTCCGGGCCCGACCCCTCGGACGACGCCCCTCCCGGACGGCCCCGGCCTCCGGGAGGGGCCGTCCGGCCGTTCCCGCAGCCCTTCTTCCCAGGTCTGCGGGAACGGCACCCGATCGAGTTCGGCGGGCGACCGTACGGCGGCCGCCCGCACGGAGGTGAGGATTCCTTGATCGCCGGCAGGCTCGCCGCGGGTGCGCTCGTACTGGCGGTCACCGCCCCGTCCGCCGCCGGGAGCGCGGCGGGCGGG
>NZ_CDRNDK010000809.1:0-1622 GCF_977012225.1 Planomonospora algeriensis
TACGGCGGCCGCGGCGGGCGAGCCGGTAGCGGTGGTCGGCCTCGGCTGCCGCCTGCCCGGCTCCGTCCACGGTCCCGAGGACTTCTGGCGGCTGCTCCTGGCGGGCGGCGACGCGGTCGGCGAGGTCCCCGAGGGCCGATGGGAGGAGTTCGACGACGGCTCCCCCCGCACCGCCGAGGCGCTGGCCCGCACCACCAGGCACGGCGGCTTCCTCGACGACGTGGCCGGGTTCGACGCCGGTTTCTTCGGGATCGCCCCCGGCGAGGCCGAGACCATGGACCCGCAGCAGCGGCTGCTGCTGGAGACGGCCTGGGAGGCGCTGGAGCACGCCGGGATCGCGCCGCGCTCGCTGCGCGGCAGCCGTACCGGGGCGTTCGTCGGCGTCTCCGGCCACGAGTACGCCTACCTGACCACCGCCGACGTCTCCCGGGTGGACGCCTGGACGGCGACCGGGGCGGCGTCCAGCATCGCCGCGAACCGGCTCTCCTACGTGCTCGACCTGCGCGGGCCCAGCCTCGCGGTGGACACGGCCTGCTCCTCGTCGCTGGTGGCGGTCGACCTGGCCGTGCGCAGCCTGCGGGAGGGGGAGAGCGACCTGGCGCTGGCGGCCGGGGTGAACCTGCTGCTCTCGCCGGTGGTCACGATGGCGTTCGACCGGGGCGGCGGGACCGCGCCCGACGGCCGGTGCAAGGCGTTCGACGCGTCGGCCGACGGCATGGTCCGCGCCGAGGGCTGCGGCGTGGCGGTGCTCAAGCGCCTGTCCGACGCGCTGCGCGACGGCGACCGGGTGCTGGCCGTGGTCCGCGCCACGGCGGTGAACCAGGACGGCCGCTCCAACGGCCTGGTCGCGCCCAACCCCGAGGCGCAGGAGGAGCTGCTGCGCGCGGCCTACGCGGGACTGGAACCGCCGGACTACATCGAGGCGCACGGCACCGGCACCTTCCTCGGTGACCCGATCGAGGCGCGGGCGATCGACGCGGCGCTGCCGCCGGGGCACCGGGTGCTGCTCGGCTCGGCCAAGAGCAACCTCGGCCACCTGGAGGCCGCGGCCGGGATCACCGGCCTGATCAAGACCGTCCTGGCCCTGCACCACGGGGTGATCCCGCCCAGCGCGCACTTCGAGAAGCCGAACCCGCACATCCCCTGGGACCGCCTGGAGGTCGTCACCGCCCCCGTCCCATGGCCGGGCGGACCGGGCGGGCGCCCCCGGGCGGGCGTCTCCTCCTTCGGTTTCGGCGGCACCAACGCCCACGTCGTCCTCGACGCCGCCCCCCGGGAGCCCGCCGTCCCGTCCGGAGCCGGAGCCGGAGCCGGAGCCGGAGCCGGAGCCGGAACCGAGCCCGAGCCCGAGCCCGAGATCGAGCCCGAGATCGAGGGCGAGGGCGCGGCCGAGGCGCGGGGCGCGCGGGTGTTCCTGCTGACGGACGCCTCGGCCGACCGGGTACGCGAGCACGCCGGGCGGCTCGCCGAGTGGATCGATGGCGCGGTACCGGCTCGGACGGCTCGAACGCCCCGGGTGATCCCGGTGGTCCGCAGGCGGTGAGGGCAGGGAGCCGGGCCGGTGGGGCGGCCCGGTTGGACGACGTGGCTCGCACGCTCGCCCGGCGCGCCGACGGGGCCGG
>NZ_CDRNDK010000810.1:0-1618 GCF_977012225.1 Planomonospora algeriensis
GGTGGGGGGAGGCGGGGGGGAGCGGGGGAGGCCGTCACACGTCACCGCCGAAGAGCGGGTCCCAGCCGTCGTGGGAGTCGTGGCCGTCCTGGAGGTCATGGCCGTCGTCCGGGTGGTGGCCGCCGGGATCGTCGGCGCCGGAGAGGTCCCAGGGGTCGTCCTGGGCGCCGGCCGCGCCGAACGGCCCGGAGCCGGCGGCGTCCGGGACCGGATCGCCGTCCGCGTCGCCCGGCTCGAAGACGTCCGGCTCGGGCAGCAGGGACAGATCGGGCTCCTCCGCCGAGAAGGTCTGCGCGAACATGTCCAGGGACTCCTCCTCCGTCGTCCGGACCGTCCCGAAGAGGAGTTGACGCAGCTCAGCCAAGTCCTCTGACTCGTTTCCGGATGATCCGACTTCTGTATTGTTACGGTCCAATATCATGGCTCGCTACCTCATACCCGGACAATCGTGCGGCGTGCTGTCATGGGGTGGTTTCCGTCTCGTGAGAAAGCGTGGCCGATGACGAGTGGGTCCCTGAGCAGGGTCGCCGAGGACGAAGGCCTTCTCCTGGCCGCGGCGCGGGCGGGTGACGAGCACGCCTTCGCCGCGCTGTGGGCGACCGCGCAGCGCCAGGCCTTCGGGGTCTGCTACCACCTGACGGGCAACCGCGCCGACGCGCTGGACGCGCTGCAGGAGACGCAGCTGGCCGCCTGGAAGGGCCTGGACTCCTTCGCGGGCCGGGCGCCCTTCCGTGCCTGGATCCTGGCGATCGCGCGCAACGCCGCCCGCACGGTGGTCCGGCGCCGTGCCCCCGGGGGGACGCTCTTCTCCGAGGTGGAGGAGGAGACGGTGGTCACCGGGCCGTTCGAGGACACCGTCGCCGAGCTGGCCGACCTGCGCCGGGCGCTGACCGCGCTGCCGGAGTCGCACCGGGAGGCGCTGCTGCTGTGGGCGGGCGGGCTCACCTACGAGCAGACGGCGGCCGCGCTCGCGGTGCCGCTCAACACCGTGCGGGTCTGGATCCACCGGGCCAGGAAGCGCCTGCAGGCCGAGCTCGCCGGGGAGTGAGGGCGCCGCCGGGAACGTGGGGCCGCTCACCGCGGCGTCCCGTCCCCGGGCGGCTCGTGGCGGTAGACGGCGACCTGGGGCACGCGGATGACGTGCCCGCCGTCGGTGTAGCCCTGCTTGACGGTCTCGGCGACGACGTCGTGCAGTTCCGGCCGATCGGTCGGCTCGGTGCCGAACGCCTCGTGCAGGCGCGGGTCGAAGCGCTGCCCGTCCGCGACGATCTCCCGGACGCCGGCCCGGTTCAGCCCGTCCAGCAGCAGGCCGGACAGCCGGGGATGCCGCTCGTCGATCTGGTCCCGGCAGTCGATGCAGGCGTCGAGCAGCGCCTGCCGTCCCGGATGGCCGTCGGCGAACAGCCGCTCCACCCGCTGGGCGAGCGCCGGGCTGATCCCGCTCCGGGCGACCTCGGTCAACGCCTCCGCCAGCGGGTCGGACTCCGGAGGCCTGGGGAAGGGGCCGGAGCCGGACGCGGCAGAGCCCGGCCGCGGCGGTGGACCTTCCGGTCCTCCGGGCGGCGCGGCGGTACGGGCGGCGCGGCGGCGCGGGCGTACGGGTGGTGCGGGCGGTACG
>NZ_CDRNDK010000811.1:0-1611 GCF_977012225.1 Planomonospora algeriensis
GCCGGGGGCATCGTCGAGGGCGCGGCCGGGGGCGCCGTCGGGGGCGCCGTCGGAAGTGCTGTCGGAAGCGCCGCCGGCGCCGTCGCGGCCGTGATCGGGGTGGGGCGGAAGAGACATGGCGTCACTCCGCCGGGGCGGTCACCTGGACCGGCGCGTCGTAGTCGGCGAAGGCGACGGTGACCTTGCCCTCGGCCATCGGCAGCTCGGCCTTGAGGAGGCGGCCGGTGGCCTTGTCGATCCAGAGGGTGCCCTCCACGCTCTGCGCGATCCCCGGGACCAGCGCGGCGAGGATCTGCTGGGAGAGCGTGGCCGAGAGCCGGTAGGCGTCGGCGCCGTCCAGCTTCTCCTCCGCCTGGGTCTTCGGGTCCAGGGCGTTGCCCAGCAGCCGGACGACCCCCCGCTCGGGGTCGAGGATGGCGGACGGGTCGTAGATGGCGGCCAGCTCGCTACGCGACATCTTCTGGAAGCCGCCGGTGACGCCCTTGAAGTACACGGTCTCCCCGGCCAGCACGAAGCTGATCTCCTGGAGGCTGCCGGCGAAGTCGAGCTGGATCGTGCCGTCGGCGTCGCCTGTGGCGCTGAGGCGGCCGGCGGCCTTCTTGACCTGGAGCTGCGGCGCGTTCTCGGCCTCCATCGTGAAGGAGGCCGAGGTGACGGTCCGCATCGCCTCCGCGGACCGCTTGACCAGCTCGGGGCCGTCGGGCAGGGCGGTCCCGGAAGCGGAGCCCCCGCTGCAGGCGGTGACCAGGGAGAGCGCGGCGACCAGCGCGGCGACGAAGATCCGGCGAGCAGACATGGCCGGATCGTAGCGACCGCCCGGTCGCGGCCGGGGGCCCGGCCGGTATCGGTTTCGCTTCACCGGCGCCCGCGGCGTTCCCGGCGAGGCGAACCGATACCGGCTCGATACCGGCCGGGTCTCACGGCCGCCGGTTCACCGAAGGTTCTTGAGGTGGTCCACCACGGGACCGTAGGCCGTGGCCAGCTCGCGGAGCTGGTCGTCGGTGAGCAGGTCGATGAAGTGCCGCCGCACGCCGGCCACGTGCTCCGGCGCCACCTTCTGGATGGTGGCCCAGCCGTGCCCGGTCAGTACGGCGAAGGTGCCGCGCCGGTCGTCGGGGCAGGTCTCCCGGGCGACCAGGTCGGCGGCCTCCATCCGGGATATCTGGTGGGACAGCCGGCTGCGGGACTGGATGGTGGCGTCGGCCAGGTCGCTCATGCGCATGCGGTGGCCGGGGCTCTCCGAGAGGTTGACCAGGATCTCGTAGTCGTTCAGGGAGAGGCCGAAGGCCTGCAACTCGCGGTCGAGCCGGTGTTCCAGGAGCTTGTGGGCGGCCAGATGGGTGCGCCAGGCCCGCTGCTCGATCGAGGTGAGCCAGCGGGGCTCCTCGTCGTTCACCGGTCGTTCACCGCTCTGCCCGCGCACCGCTCTCCTCGCCGCAGCTCCTCCGTCACGCCGGGGACGCCCGTCTTTCCGGTTCTGTCCCCTGGTCCATGAACAGAACTTACCTCAGGTGGTGAGGGGAGGCTCCGGCACGGGTGAGGCGGAAGGCTCGCGCGGCGGGGCTCCAGGGCTCCGGCGCGCCGAGGTTCCGGGCGCGGGCCCGCCGCCCG
>NZ_CDRNDK010000812.1:0-1604 GCF_977012225.1 Planomonospora algeriensis
CCGGTCGGGGCCATCGGGTGCGCGGCGGTGTGCCGGACCGCGGGATCGCCGCCGCCGACGCAGGCCGCCGCGAGCAGGGCCACCGCGGCCCCCAGGGAGAGGGAGCCCAGGATCGTGGTGGTCTTCCCCTGCGTCACGGCTGTCCTCCTCGGGAGAAAAGGAGGATCCCGGCCGGGCGGGCCGGCCGGGACCCCGGGTCGGTCAGGGACTGGTGCAGGTCAGGGACGGGGAGCCGGGGGAGCCGTTGCCGGTCATCCCGAAGGTGGTCGAGCCGCCCGCGGGGACCGCCCGGTTCCAGTCGGCGTTCTTCGCCGTGACGGAGGATCCGGAGACCGTGTGGCTGGCGCTCCATACGCTGTTGATGCTGCTCCCGCTGGGCAGCGTCCACTTGACGGTCCAGCCGTTGAGGCTGGAGGCGCCGGGGTTGCTCACGGTGACCTCGCCCTGGAAGCCGCCCGACCAGGTGCTGACGGTCTTGAAGGAGGCGGTGCAGGAGCCCGGGTCGTCGGTGGGGGTCGACGTCGGGGTGATGGTCGGGTCCGGGTCGGGGTTCCCTTCGCGGCCGACGCCGGTCACCTCGCCGTTGCCGCCGTCGAAGACGACGTCGGAGCAGTTGTAGAAGGTCTCGGCGCTGTCGGAGCGCTTCCACACCGAGTAGATGATGTGGCGGCCGGACTTACCGGAAGGCAGGGTGGCGTTCCAGTAGTAATGCGCCTCGTTGGTGCCCGCGGAGCCGACGCTGGCGGGGTGGTCGGCCGTGTCGAAGGGCTGCTCCTCCAGGTCGTCCCAGGTGAGCGGCTTGCTGGGGTCGTAGCCGTCCTTGGTGACGTACAGGTAGAACCAGCCCGGGTGGGCGGCCCACTTGTTGTACTTGATCTGGATCTGCCGCCCGGCGGTCAGATGGGTCACCGGCCATTCGGTGCTGGGGCGGTTGAACCCGGTGAAGTTGGGGTTGCCGCCGCTGCACAGCTCTCCGTCGGGCACGAAGCCGCGGGTCCGCCCGGCTCCGTCGGAGCGGAGCACGCTGAACCAGTTGTAGAGGGAGTTGGCGCCGCTCTGGGCGACGGCCGCCGCACAGGCCGGGTTGATGGGGACGATGTTCCCCTGCGGGCTGAGCCCGTCCTGCCAGCAGAAGTAGGTCCGGCTGCCGGGCACCATCATGGCGCCGTGAGCCGAGGCCGAGCTCGGAACGAGGACGACCGCGAGAAGCGCGGACATGAACGTGACCGCGCAGGCGACAGCGATCCTTCGCCAATTGCGCACTGAACTGACCGACCTTTCGGGATGGCGGACTTACCGATCGACTGCAGCGAAGCGCTTACGCGAAACGGACTCTAAGCCGCCGTTACAGAGGTGTAAACGAAAGGCGGTCGTATGGGACCGTTCCGGCGGAGTAAGGCCAGTTGGAAGGGGTGCCGGGCGGTGCGGAACGGATGAAAGATTCATGCCGGGCGGGAGGCGGCCGGGGTATTCCGGTATATCGGGGAGGCGGCCGGTCGGCCATTTCTGGGTGCCATCCGGATATGCCGCGGGGGCGCCTTCCGGCGCGTGGCCGGCCGCTGCCGGGGGTGTCCCGGCGGATGGCGGGCGGCGGGCCGGAAGCG
>NZ_CDRNDK010000813.1:0-1603 GCF_977012225.1 Planomonospora algeriensis
ACCTGGGCGAGCGGGCGATGCTGGGCGACGCCGGGGCCAACGCGCTGGGCGCGCTGCTCGGCCTGGCCGCCACCGTCACCCTCGGCCGCCCGGGCCGGCTGGCCGTGCTCGGCACGGTCGTGGCGCTGACCGCCGCCTCGGAGAAGGTCAGCTTCACCAAGGTGATCGCGGGCAACCCCGTGCTCCACAGGATCGACATGCTCGGCCGCCGCCCCGTGGAGCAGGCGCCCGGCCACCGATGACCACGAGGATCGGCAAGGGGGTCGCGGGAGCGGCGCTCCTCATCGGAGCGGTGACCGTCGCGGCCCGGGTCGCCGGCTTCGGCAGGTACTACGTCCAGTCGCACACCGTCGGCAACGCGTGCCTGGGCACCGCCTACACCACCGCGAACTACGTGCCCAACATCGTCTTCGAGCTGGTGGCGGGCGGTGCGCTGGCGGGGATGGTGGTTCCGGTGCTGGCCTCGGCGGCCTCCCGGTCCGGTGACGATCCCCAGGCCAGGGCGGAGGCCGGGCGGATCACCTCGGTGCTGCTCACCTGGACGATGCTGGCCCTGGTGCCGCTGACCCTGCTGGTCGCCGTGTTCGCCGGGCCGGTCGTCGCCCTGCTCACCAGGCTGCCGGAGGGCTGCGACGCCGCGCAGGTCGTCGAGGCCGGCACCCGCATGCTGGTCGTCTTCGCGCCTCGGGTGATCTTCTTCGGGCTCGCCGTCGTCCTGTACGGCGTGCTCCAGGCGCACCGGCGCTTCATGGGACCGGCCCTCGCGCCGCTGGTCTCCAGCCTGGTCATCGTCGCCTCGCACCTGCTGTTCGCCCGGCTCGACGGGGACGCGGCGGGGAACCTGGGCGCGCTGGACCCGGCCGGGGAGCTGACCCTCTCGCTCGGGGCGACGGCGGCGGCCGCCGTGATGGTGCTGGCCGTGATCGTCCCGGTGGCCCGGCTCCGGCTCCGGCTGCGCCCGGCGCTCTCCTTCCCGCCGGGCGTGGCCGCCCAGGCCAGAGGGCTGGCCACGGCCGGTCTCGCGGTGCTCGTCGCCCAGCAGGTCGCGCTGACCGCCGTGGTCATGCTCACCAACGAGTTCGGCGGAGAGGGCAGGATCACCTTCTACACCTACGCCTGGGCGCTGTACCAGCTGCCGTTCGCGGTGCTCGCCGTACCGGTGGCGACCAGTTCCTTCCCCGCGCTCTCCGTGCGCGCGGCCGACGGGGACCGCGCGGGCTTCGACGCGCTGGCCGCCTCCACCACGCGGATCATCGTGCTGGCGATGGGGCTGTCGGCGGGCATGATGGCCGCGGTCGCCCTGCCCGTCTCCCGGCTCTTCCTGGAGAACACCGACGGCGGGAAACCGGGGGAGATGGCGGAGGCCGTCGCGCTGTTCGCGCCGGGGCTGATCGGTTACGCGCTGGTGTTCCACCTGGCCCGGGTGCTGTACGCCTGCGGCCGGGGCCGGTCGGCGGCCCTCGCCTCGGTGGCGGGGTGGGCCGTGGCGCTGGTCGCGCAGATCGTGCTCGCGAACACGGCCGAGGGCCCGGCCGACGTGGTGGGGCGGCTGGCGCTGGGCAGCACGATCGGGATGACCGCGGGCGGTGTGCTGCTGGCCGGC
>NZ_CDRNDK010000814.1:0-1594 GCF_977012225.1 Planomonospora algeriensis
CGGCCGGTGACGCGGCCCGGGGCGCCCGGTCCTCCGCTCCGGCCACCCCGACGAGCCGGGCGAGGCCCGCGGTGGCGGCCTGGACGTCGTCGGCGAGGCCGAGGACGATGTTGATCGGTGTGAACAGGCCGTGGAAGTAGAGCGCGGCGGCGCTGGCCGTACCGATGCTGGCGTCGCCGCTGCGGACCAGCAGGAAACCCGTCGCCAGCACCGCCGACAGACCTATGAATTCGGCGAGGTTGAGCCGGGAGTAGAAGCGCGTCACCAGCCGGACGCCGCGCAGCGCCAGGTCCACCGCCGCCTGCGACCGCGTCTCGACGAGGCCGACGTGCTCGCCGGTGAGCCGGAACGCCCGGACGGTCGCCGCCCCGCCGACCGCGCCCAGCAGCCGCTGCTGCTGCTCGCCGACGGCGACGCGCTGCGCGGCGTACAGCGGGCCCGCGCGGCGGGTGTACCACCGGACGGTGTGGAGCTGGATGGGAACGGCCAGCAGCGCGACGAGCATGAACCGCCAGTCCAGGACCGCCATGCCCGCCAGGGTGAGGCCGATCGTCAGCAGGGAGCGCGCCAGCGCGGGCATCGCCTCGCGGACCGCGCTCGTGATCACCGAGACGTCGTCGGTGACGCGTGAGGTCAGGTCGCCGGACCCGGCCCGCTCGACCCGTTCCAGGGGCAGGTGCAGGGCCCGCGCCACGAAACGCTCCCGCAGGGCGGCCAGCATCCCCTCGCCGAGCCTGGCGATGAGGGAGACGCCGAGCGCGGTCAGCACGCCCTGCGCGAGCGCGATGGCCACCAGCCAGGTGACCGGGGCGGTGATCGCGGAAGCCGGCCGTCCCCGGTGGACCAGGTCGATGACGTGGCCGAGCACGGGGGCGGTGAGCAGCCCGATCGCGGTCGCGGCGACGAGGACCGCGAAACCCGCGGCGGCGGCCGCCCGGTGAGGCCGTGCCAGCCCTCGTACGGCCGCGCGCACCTGTGCCGCGGTCGCGACGGGCAGCAGCTCCCGGTCCTCCGGCTCCCCGCTCCGGTCCTCCGGCTCCCCGCTCCCCCCCGCTCCGGGCTTCCGCGGCCTCCGCCTCCGGGCGCTGCGGCCGCGTACCCTCCGGTCCCCGGCGCCGTCCGTCACCGGGGACGGGCGCCCCGGTCCGCGGCCCGCCGGGCCGCTGCTCGTCGGTCGTGCTCATCGGCGCGTTCTCCTCCATGGATGCCGCAGGGTCAGGCCAGGACCGTCGCCCGGTAGGCCTCGTCGCCGTGGACGAGTTCGGCGTGGGTCCCCTCCGCGACCGCGGTCCCGCCGTCGAGGAACACCACCCGGTCGGTCACCGCCAGCAGGGCGGGGCTGGTGACCACCATGATCGTTGTCTTCCCGTCCCGGGCCGCCCGGATCCCGGCCGCGATCCGGGCCTCGGTGGCCGTGTCCACGGCGGTGGTCGGGTCGTGCAGGACCAGGACCGGAGCGGCGGTGGCCAGGGCGCGGGCCAGGGCCACCCGCTGGCGCTGCCCTCCCGACAGCGAGGCCCCCCGCTCGGTGAGGAGGGTGGCGGCGCCGTACGGCAGGGCGGCGGCGACCTCGTCCGCGGCGGCGGCCGTCAGC
>NZ_CDRNDK010000815.1:0-1592 GCF_977012225.1 Planomonospora algeriensis
GGCGGCGGGCGACGGGGTGGGGCGGGAGCGGCGGGCACGGGGGTGGGGCGGCGGCGGGTCGCCGCGCTGGGTCTGGGCCGACACGCGGGAGGTCTACCCGGCGCTGCTGGAGCGCGGGGTGCGGCTCGCGCGCTGCCACGACCTCGTGCTGACCGAGGGCCTGCTCCTGGCCCACGAGGGCCGGTACGGCGAGCCCCGGTCGGCGCGGGCGGCGCACGCCCGGCTGCACGGCCTCCCGGTGCCCGACGATCACGACGATCACGAGCACGGCCACGCGGGCCAGCACGGGCCCGGGGCGCGGCAGGCCGCCCTGTTCGAGGAGGAGCCGCCCCCGCCGGACGCCGGGCCGGTCGCCGAGGTTCACGCCGACCAGCTCCGGCGGATCGGGGCGACGGCCGATCCGCGCCGGTTCCGGCTGCTGGTCGCGGCCGAGTCGGCGGGGGCGCTGATCGCCGCGGAGATGGCCCACGACGGCATGCCCTGGCGGCGGGACCTGCACGACGCGCTGCTGGCCGAGATGCTCGGCCCGCGCCCGGTGCACGGCATGCGCCCGGCCCGGCTCCAGGCCCTGGCCGACGAGGTGACGGCGGTGTTCGGCACGTCGTTCAACCCCGATTCCATCCAGCAGATCGTCAAGGCGTTCAAGGCCGCCGGCACGCCGGTCTCCTCGGCCAGGGCGCACGAGCTCAAGAAGATCGACCACCCCGGCGTCGCGCCCCTGCTGGCCTACCGGGAGCTGGCCAGGTTCCACAGCTTCCACGGCTGGGCCTGGGCCGACCAGTGGGTCCGCGGCGACCGCTTCCGCCCGGAGTACGTCGTGGGCGGCGTGGTGACCGGCCGGTGGGCGACCAGCGGCGGCGGCGCGCTGCAGATCCACAAGGCCATGCGCAGGGTCGTGGTGGCCGACGAGGGCTGGACGCTGGTCGTCGCCGACGCCGCCCAGCTGGAGCCCAGGGTGCTGGCCGCGATGGCCGGGGACCGGGGCCTGGCCAGGGCGGCGGGGGAGGCGGACCTGTACCAGGCGCTCGCCCGGGCGTTCGGCGGTGAGCGCGACCACGCCAAGATCGCCATGCTCTCGGCGATGTACGGCGGGACCAGCGGGGACGCCCCCAAGCTGCTGGCCGTGATGCGCCAGCGCTTCCCCAAGGCCTACCGGTTCGTGGAGGACGCCGCCGCGCGGGGAGGAGGGCAGGCTGGTCCGCTCCTGGCTGGGCCGCACCTGCCCGCCGCCCTCGGCCCGCTGGCGCGAGCTGGTCTCCGGGCCGGAGGGGAGCCGGGCGGCCCGCGACCGGGGCCGGTTCACCCGTAACTTCGTGGTCCAGGCGACCGCCGCCGAGTGGGCGCTCGCCCTGATGGCCGTGCTGCGCGGGCTGCTGCCCGACCCGGCCCGGCTGGTGTTCTTCCAGCACGACGAGGTGATGGTGCACTGCCCGCAGGAGCTGGCCGGCGAGGTGGCCGCGGCGGTCGGCCGGGCCGCGGAGGAGGCGACCCGCCTGCTGTTCGGCCCGACCCCCGTGCGCTTCCCGATGGAGGCCGTCGCCGTGCGCTGCTACGCCGACGCCAAGTGACGGCGGGCCGGGGGCCGGGGCGCG
>NZ_CDRNDK010000816.1:0-1576 GCF_977012225.1 Planomonospora algeriensis
CGCCGCCGCCCTCGCCCGCTGGATCGAGGTCAGCGGGTCCCTGCGGCCGGGCCGGTGACGGCGGAGCCGCGGCCCTGACGGGAGCCGCGCGCGCTGTGGGACTCTCCTCTCGGGGGAGGACGAGGCATCCGTCTACGAGGGGACGCGGGGTCCGCGGCGGGACCGTACATTACCGGTCATGCTCCATGCCGACCTGCCGATTCCCGTCTCCCCGCGGCCCGGGGCCTCCCCTTACGGGGAGGGCCGATGAACGGGCTGCTGCCCCTGTCCCTGTCCGCGGTGGCCGTCCTCGCCGGGGCGGTGGCGTGGCTCGTCCGCGACCGCCGGCGCCTGGCCGGGCGGCTCCGGGACGAGCAGGCCGAGCGGACCGGCCAGCGGGACGCGCTGGCCCGGGCCGCCCTGACGCGGGAGCGGGCGCGCATCGCCCACGAGCTGCACGACGTGGTCGCCCACGGGATCAGCATGATGACGCTCGGCGTCGGCGCGGGACGAATGATCATGGACAAGGATCCGGCCCGGGCCCGCGAGACGCTCTGGGCGGCCGAGGAGTCCGGACGCCAGGCGCTCACCGAACTGCAGCGCGTGCTGGGGCTGCTGCGCGCCGAGGACGAGGCGCGGACCAGGGCGCCCCAGCCCCGGCTGGCCGACCTCGCCGACCTGCTGGCCCGGGTGCGCACCGAGGGCCTGGCGGTGGACGTGGTCGAGGACGGCAGGCCCGTCGAGATCGGCCCGGCCCTGGAGCTGTCGGCCTACCGGATCGTCCAGGAGGCGCTGGGCAACACCCTGAGGAGCACCGGGGCCCGGTCGGCCTGCGTCACGCTGCGCTGGCGGCCGGGCTTCCTGGACGTCCTGGTCCGCGACGACGGGCGGGCGGCCCCCGCGGCGGGCACGGGGACCGCGGGGCCGGTCGCGGGGGTCGCGGAGACCGCGGAGACCGCGGGACCGGCCCTGGTCGGGATCAGGGAGCGCGTCACGCTGTTCGGGGGGACGCTGGAGACCGTGTCCCTGGAGGAGGGCGGGTCCGAGCTCCGGGCCCGGCTGCCCACAGCGGACGCCCGGGCGACCTATCCGCCCTGGGAGGCGGTCAGTCCGCCTCGTTGAGGCCGATGGAGAAGGCGGCTTCGAGGTCGTGCCGGGAATAGGCGCGGAAGGCGATGTGCGTCTCGGTGTGCAGCACCCCGTCCACCTTGTTGATCCGGCCGGGAACGACCTCGGCGATCTCCTCGTAGGCCGCGACGCGGACCATGACCAGCAGGTCGTATTCGCCGGTGATGGAGTAGACCTCGCTCACCCCGTCGATCTCGGCGATCGTCTGGGCGACCTCGGGGATCCGGTCCACCTCGGCATTGATGTGCACGATCGCGGTGACCACGAGCTTCCTCCTCGTTGAGTACGGCTTGTCTGGTGCCGAAGTTATCAGCGCAGCGGCCGGCCCTCGCGCCGCCGGTGCGGTTCCCCCGCCCCCTGCTCGGCCCGGTAGGCCCGCTCGATCCGGGCCATCAGGCGGGCCGAGCCGGTGACCGGCAGGCTCCAGCCGGGGCCAGGGCCGGGGCCGGGGCCGGGGCCGGTCGAGGGT
>NZ_CDRNDK010000817.1:0-1575 GCF_977012225.1 Planomonospora algeriensis
GCGGTCGTCACGGCGAGGGCGACGGCGAGCATCGCGCCGAACAGCGCCCTGGCCGCGGCCTCGGTGCCGAGCACGGAGGCGAGCAGGCCGCCGAGCGGGGCGGCGAGGCAGACGGCGCCGTGCACCGTGAGGCGGTGCACGCTCACCACTCGCGCGAGCTTGAACCCGTCCACCGCCCCGATCTCGAACGTCCGGACGGCGATGTTGGTCAGCGCCCCCGCGCACCCGGTCAGCAGGGTCGCGGCGCCGAAGAACAGCGGGCCGCCGCCGAAGGCGGCGATGCAGAGCGCCACCACCCAGATCCACATCTGGAGGAACAGCATGGCGTTCCCCGACGAGGTGAGGACCGCCGGCCGTGACCGTCCGGCGACGGAGGCCAGCGCCGAGCCCAGGACGCCTCCCAGCCCGCCCGCGGCCAGGACCAGGCCGACCTGGAGCGGCGGGAGCGCCACCGAACCCGCCATGAAGACCATGATGAGGGTGTTGACCATCAGGTTGGTGACCGTGGTGAGCGCCATGGCGTTGCGCAGGAAGGGGTACTTGGCCAGTTCCCTGACGCCGTCGGACGTCTCCCGCAGGAAGGGGCGCCGGGCCGCCCGCCGTACCGTCCGCCCCGCCGGACCGGCCTGCGCCGGGGAGGCGCGGTGCCGTCCCAGGCCCAGCACGGACAGGGAGGACAGCAGGAAGAGCGCCGTGTTCACCAGGAACGGCATGGCCGGCCCCAGCCCGAACAGGAACCCGCCGAGCGGCCTGGCCGCCAGCACCGCCACGTGGGAGCTGGTCTCGCTGGTGGCCAGCATGCCGCGCAGATCGCCTCTCGGGACGAAGGAACGGATCAGGGCCGTCTCCCCGAGGGAGTGGAGGACCCAGAGCGAGCCCTCGATGAAGGCGGCCGCCAGGAGGTGCGGCAGCGTCGCCAGGTCGAGGAGGACGGCCAGGGCCACACCGGCCACGGCCGCCCCCCTGGCCGTCTCGGTGATCAGGATGAGCGAGCGCGGGTTCAGCCGGTCGGCCATGACTCCGGCCGGGATGTAGAAGAGCAGGGTGGGAACGGTCAGCGCGAACCCGGTCCAGCCGGCCTGCGCCGGTGAACCGGTCAGCCAGAGGGCCAGCAGGGGATAGGCGACGCCCAGGGTCCGCGCCCCCGTCATCGAGGAGGCCAGTCCGGCCCAGATCCGGATGAGGTCCCGCCTCTGCCGGGAGGAGACGCTGCGCCGCCGTGCGGGGTTCGCGACGTGCTCCGCCACGTGATGCCTCTCGACCCGTGGTCCGGACGGGGCCGCCTGCTGCCGCCGAGGCTCCGCTCCCGCGACCTGCTCGTCCTCTGCCCCTGCCGGCAGCGTCTGGGAACAGTCCAAGGCCGGAGAGGCGGCGGCGGTCACAGCGACTCCCCTTGCCGGAGGAACGATGACGATTCTTTTGAAGAAGCAGCACCGGACCGCGGAGGGCGGGAAACGGCCTCCTGCTCTCCCAGGTCACGCGGCGGTCAGCAGCATAGCGCCGCGCATGCGCCCCGTGCAAGATCTCCGGCTGCGGGCTGCGGGCTGCGGGCTGCGGGCTGCGGGCTGCGGGCTC
>NZ_CDRNDK010000818.1:0-1570 GCF_977012225.1 Planomonospora algeriensis
CCCGCACACCACCGCCACCGCCTCCGGTGTGGCCGCCACCCGCGCCGCGAACTCCTCCGTGATCGTCGGAAGGGAATCGGGGGAGACACCGGTCCCGGCCCACTGGCGCAGGATGGTGCGGCGCTCGGCGGGGTCGAGGATGCCGAGCCGGCTGATCGGGATGTCCGGAGTGCTCACCGCGGCGCGGAGCAGGCGGACGAACCGGGCCGCGATGTCCTCGGCCGTCTCCCGGTCGAACAGGTCCGCGGCGTATTCGAGGACGCCGGCCAGGCCGTCGTCCGCCTCGCTGAGGGAGATCAGCAGGTCGAATCTGGCGACGTTCGTCTCCAGAGGCTCCAAGCCGATCGAGAGGCCGCCGCCGAGGCCGAGTTCGACCTTCGGGGTGTTCTGGAAGGTGAGAGCCACCTGGAAGAGGGGGTGGCGGGCCATCGACCGCGCCGGATCCACCACCTCCACCAACCGCTCGAACGGCAGATCCTGATGCGCGAACGCCGCCAGATCCACCTCCCGCACCCGCGCGATCAGCTCACGGAACGACGGATCACCCCCCACATCCGTCCGCAGCACCAACGTGTTGACGAACATCCCCACCAACTCGTCCAACGCCTCATCGGTGCGGCCCGCCACCACCGTCCCGATCGGCACATCCGTCCCCGCGCCCAGACGCGTCAGCAACGCCGCCAACCCCGCCTGCACCACCATGAACACCGACGCCCCCACCCCCCGCGCCAGCCCCGCCAGCCCCCGGCCCAGCTCAGCGTCGATCACCACCGGCACCGTCCCGCCCCGATACGACGCCACCGCCGGCCGCGGACGATCCACCGGCAACTCCAGCTCCTGCGGCAACCCCGCAAGCGCCCCACGCCAGAACGCCACCTGCCGCGCCGCCACACTGCCCGCATCCGCCTCCTCCCCCAGCAGCTCCCGCTGCCAGAGCGCGTAATCGGCGTACTGCACCGGCAACGGCGCGAACACCGGCGCCTCCCCACGCGACCGCGCCGCGTACGCCGCGATCACATCCCGCGCCAGCGGCGCCATCGACCACCCGTCCGCCGCCACGTGATGCACCACCAGCAACAACACCCGCTCATCCGCAGCGGTCTCGAACAGCCGCGCCCGCAACGGCGGCTCGGTCACCAGGTCGAACCCCCGCCCGGCGAAAGCGCTCAACGCCTCGGCGAGCCCGGACTCCCCAACCCGCTCGACCTCCAGCGGGAACCCGCCCGTCCCGGACCCGTCACACAGCTCGGATATATCGAGGATGTGCTGGAACGGCACCCCGCCCACCTCCGGCAACACCGTCCGCAACACCTCATGCCGCCCCACCACATCCGCCAACGCCCACCGCAACGCCGCCACATCCACCCGCCCCACCAACCGCAACGCCACCGGCAGGCCGTACACCCCCGACCCCGGATCCAACCGGTTCAACACCCACAACCGCCGCTGCGCGAACGACAACGCCACCCCACCCGAACCCGGCCGCTCCACCCGCCCCACCGGCGGACGCACCACCCCCGACGCGCCCTCCACCACCGCAGCCAGCCCCGCCACCGACGGCGCCTCGAAC
>NZ_CDRNDK010000819.1:0-1554 GCF_977012225.1 Planomonospora algeriensis
GCCGACCTGGCCCGCGCCGGGATCGACGCGGTGCGGCACGACAGCCTGGCCGCGCTCCTGGCGGCGGAGCAGGTGCCCGACCTGGTCTGCGTCTCGCTGGACGGCGGGCCGTCGGGCGCGCTGGCCGAGGCCGTCGGCGACCGTACCTGCGAGGTGCTCGGCCTGCTGCAGACCTGGCTGGCGGAGGAGCGCTTCCCGTCCTCGCGGCTGGTCCTCATCACCCACGGCGCCGTCGCCGCGACGGACGACGACGAGGTGACGGACCTGGTGAACGCCGCGGTCTGGGGACTGGCCAGGTCGGCGCAGTCGGAGAACCCCGAGCGGCTGATCCTGCTCGACCTGGACGGCCACGCGGACTCCTACCGGGCGCTGCCGGCCGTACTGGCCGACGGGGAGACCCAGCTGGCGCTCCGCGAGGGCACGGCGTACGCGCCCAGGCTGGGCCGCGCCGGATCCGGGCGCGGCAGCGCGATGATCCCGCCCGCCGGAACCGGGAACTGGCGGCTGGACGTGACCGGCCGCGGCACGGTCGACAACCTGGCGCTGCTGCCGGCGGGCGACCCGCCCCTGGCCCCCGGCCAGGTCAGGATCGCCACCCGGGCGATGGGACTGAACTTCCGCGACGTGCTGATCGCCCTGGACATGTACCCGGGCGACGCGCCCATGGGCGGCGAGGGCGCGGGCGTGGTCGTCGAGGTCGCCGACGACGTCACCACGCTGGCGAAGGGCGACCGGGTGATGGGTGTCATCGACGGCTTCGCCCGGCTGGCCGTCACCGACCACCGGCTGCTCGTCCGCATCCCCGACGGATGGACGTTCACCGAGGCGGCGGCCGTGCCGATCGCCTTCGTCACCGCCTACCACGCGCTCGTGGACCTGGCGGGCCTGCGCGCGGGTGAATCGCTGCTGGTGCACGCCGCCGCCGGCGGCGTCGGGACGGCCGCCGTGCAACTCGCCCGCCATCTGGGAGCCGAGGTCTACGGCACCGCGAGTGAAGGCAAGTGGGACGCGGTGCACGCGCTGGGCGTCCCCCGCGAGCGGATCGCCTCCTCCCGGACGCTGGAGTTCGCGCGGACCTTCGGCGGCGGAGTGGACGTGGTGCTCAACTCCCTCGCCGGAGAGTTCGTCGACGCCTCGCTCGGGCTGCTGCGCCCCGGCGGACGGTTCATCGAGATGGGCAAGACGGACGTGCGGGACCCCGCCGAGGTGCTTCCGGCGCAGTACCGGAGCTTCGACCTCACCCTGCTCGACCCGGCGCGCACCGGCGAGATCCTCGCCGAGATCGTCGCGCTGTTCGCGGAGGGCGCGCTCCGGCTGCCGCCGATCCGCAGCTGGGACGTCCGCCGGGCGGGCGACGCGTTCCGGCACGTCGCCCAGGCCCGCCACATCGGCAAGGTCGTGCTGACCATGCCGGCCGAACTCGACGGCGAGGGCAGCGTGCTCGTCGTCGGCGGCACCGGCGCGCTGGGCGCGCTGGCGGCCAGGCGGCTGGTGACCGAGCACGGGGTGCGGCACCTGGTGCTGGCCCGGCCGCCGGCGGCCCCGAGGCCGCGG
>NZ_CDRNDK010000820.1:0-1552 GCF_977012225.1 Planomonospora algeriensis
CCCTCTGTGCCAAGCTCAAGTGAGACAAACAGGGACTAAGTGCCTTAACTGACATGAGCAGGGCAAGAACGGGTATCGAGCACAATGACCATGACCAGCCATGACCTTCAACGCGGTGACGGCCCCCGAAGTGACCGGCCCAGACGACGACACTTCTCGGCCGAGTACAAGCTGCGGATCGTCGCGGAGTACGAGGCCACACCGGACGGGGAGAAGGGCAGGGTCCTGCGGCGCGAGGGTCTCTACAGCACGAGCATCGACCTGTGGCGTCGCCAGCGCGACAACGGCGAGCTGACCGCGGCCGGCCCGGCGAGCTCCGCGCGGGCGCGTAAGACGCCCGAGCAACTGGAGCTGGAACGACTGCGCAAGGAGAACGCGGCGCTGACCAGGGACAAGGCCAAAGCCGAGAAGAAGCTCGCGCAGACCGAAGCGGCCCTGGACATCATGGGAAAAGGTTTCGCGCTCTTGGAAATGATCTCCGAGAGCGCGGAGAACGAGACCTCGTGACCACCTGCCGGCGCGAGACGCTTGACCTGCTCACCACCGTGCTGCCGATCAACCACTCGTGCGCCCTGGCCGGCGTGGCTCGCGGCTCCTACTACCGCAGCCTGGCCGAACCGGCCGAGCACGAGCCGGCCCCGCGTCCCGCGCCGCCCAACAAGCTGACCGACGCCGAGCGCGAAGAGCTGATCGGCGCACTCAACAGTGCCCGGTTCGTCGACAAGGCGCCCCGCCAGGTCTGGGCGGCGCTGCTGGACGAGGGCGCCTACCTGGCGTCGGTATCGACCATGTACCGGCTGCTGCGCGAACGCGACCAGGTCCGCGAGCGCCGCGCCCAGGCCCGCCATGAGGCCCGCAAGAAGCCCTACCTGGTGGCCCGCGCCCCCAACGAGATCTTCAGCTGGGACATCACCAAGCTGCACGGCCCCGCCGACCGGCAGTACTACGACCTCTACGTCATGATCGACATTTTCTCGCGCTACGTCGTGCACTGGGAGATCCACCTGCGTGAAACCGGGGAACTGGCGGCTGAATTCATGCAGAACACGGTCCGCGCCAACGGCGGCATCGCGCCGGAGGTCATCCACTCCGACAACGGCACCTCGATGACCTCCCGCGCGGTCACCGACCTGCTCGCCGCCCTCGGCATCGTCAAGTCGCACTCCCGGCCGAAGGTGAGCAACGACAACCCCTACAGCGAGGCCGCGTTCAAGACCCTTAAGTACTGCCCGGTCTTCCCCGACCGATTCGCCTCCCTGGCCGACGCGCAGGCCTTCTGCCAGCGGTTTTTCACCTACTACAACCATGAGCACTACCACGCCGGGATCGGCCTGCACACGCCGTTCACCGTGCACATGGGCACCGCCCACGCCATCCAGGACCAGCGAGCCGAGACGATCGAACGCTTCCGCGCGGCCAATCCCCACCGGTTCACCCGCGCACCCCGACTTCCCGAGATTCCTCAGGTCGCGTACATCAACCAGCCCGAGGAAGAGGCAGCCTAGCGATCAGATCAGCCGACTCCCTGTCGCATTTGACTTGACACCTTCCG
>NZ_CDRNDK010000821.1:0-1545 GCF_977012225.1 Planomonospora algeriensis
GAGCCTGCGGCCCCGGCATTCCCCGGCGTCCCCGGCGTCCCCGGCGTCCCCGGCGCCGGAGGCCTCCGCCGTGGGGGCCCGGTGCCCCGGCGGCGTGTAGACCCAGACCCGCCGTCCCGCGACCGCGCTCTCGTGCACCCGTCCCCCGGGCACGCCGGGGCGCCGGTCCCGGTACGGCTGCGCGGGCGCGTCCGGCAGTTCCAGCAGGGAGGAGGGGTTGCGGCCGTGGCCACCGGGCACCTGGACGGGATTGCCCGGGTCGGGGAGGGCCGTCGTCATGACGCGCAGCCAGGAGTCCCGGTCGGTGCCGGGGATCTCCGCGCACGGCAGGATCTGGTAGCTCGCCCGCAGGTCCCCGTCGAGTTCGTAGGTCAGGCGGAGCACGTCGCCGCCCGGCTCCCGGGTCATCACGTGGGCGCCGATGTCGCCCGCGTGCCGGTCGCGGTCGGTCAGCGTGTTGATCAGGACGACCGCCCGCTCGTCGGCCGACCGGGCCCGCCACAGGAAGGTCACCCGGTACCTTCCCGGCGTCCCGGACGGCTCGATCAGCGGGGTGGCCCGGCCGCCCGGCGAGGTCTCCTTCGGAGACCCGTGTTCGGGGGATTGCAGCGGCATGTCACGACCTCCGGTCGGAGAGCAGGGTCCACAGCAGGAAGGGGCCGCCCAGGATGCTCGTCACGACGCCCGCGGGGATCTCCGCCCCGGAGGCGATGACGCGGCCGATCGTGTCGGCGGCCACGACGAGCGCGGCCCCGGTGAGGGGCGCGCCGATGAGCGGGAGCCGGACGGGTCCGGACAGGCGGGCGGCGATCACGGGGGCGGCCAGCGCGACGAAGGCGATGGGCCCGCCGACGCCGATCGCCAGCCCGGCCAGGGCCACGGCCAGGGCGAGGACGGCCAGCCGGGTCGCGCGGGGGTTCGCCCCGAGCCCGGTGCCGACGTCCTCGCCGAAGCGCATCACGTCCAGCCGCCGGGAGACGGCCAGCGCGGCGGGCAGCAGCAGGGCCAGCCCGACGGCCACCGGGAGCGCCACCGGGTAGCCGCGTCCGGCGAGGCTGCCGACGCTCCAGGAGTGGACGGCCGTGGCCGAGCTGAGCCCCTGCCAGGCCAGGACCGACTGGGTCAGCGCCCCGGCCAGGGTGGTGACCGCCAGGCCCGTGACGATGAACCGGTAGCCCTGGGTGCCGACGCCGCCGGAGATCGCGAAGACCGCGGCGGCGGCGGCGAGGGCGCCGAGCGGACCGGTCCACCAGTGCTCGAAGAGCGTCTGCGCGGACGAGAACAGCCCGGCCAGCATGATGGCGATGACGGCGCCCTGGTTGATGCCGAGCATGTCGGGCGTGGCCAGCCGGTTGCGGGCCAGCGCCTGGGTCAGGCAGCCGGACAGGCCGAGCGCGGCCCCCGCCACCAGCCCGGCGACGATCCTGGGCAGCCGGATCTCCTGGACCAGCAGGATCTGCCCGCCCGCCCCGATCCCGCGCAGCGCGTCCAGCGCCTGGCCCGCGGTCATCGCGGACTGCCCGGCCACCAGCGCGGCCACCCCGG
>NZ_CDRNDK010000822.1:0-1545 GCF_977012225.1 Planomonospora algeriensis
CCGAGACCTGCACCGGAGGTGCCGGGGCCACCGCGACCTGCACCGCCGGGGCCTGCCCCTCCGAAACCTGCGCCGGGGGTGCCGGCACCACGGGGTCGGGACTTCCGGCGGGCCCGGGCCGCCGCGTCCGCGTCCGCGACCGGGCACGCGCTGAGGACCGCGGCGAGGTGCAGGCAGCGCGGCGCCAGCAGGCAGCTGCACCGCGCCGCTCCGGAACCGGCCACCACGCCCGAGGGGCCGGGGGAGAGCGTGACCACCGCGTCCTCTCCCCAGCCGACGGAGACGGCCCCGCCGCCGGAGGCGACGGGCAGCGCCGCGCACCGTTCCACCGCCTCGTCCAGCCTCTTCCGCAGCCGGGAGGTGAGACCCCCGACGGCCTCGGCGACCAGGTCCGGCTCCACCGGCGGCAGCCGCGTCTCGGGAACGGGAGGGTTCAACGGGGTTCTCCTCGGAGACGGTCCCCCACCCAGCGGGCGAGGGCGAGCGGGCTGAGAGCGGCGACGGGCATGCCGGCCGCGGCGAGCCGCTCCGCGACGGGCACCGAGTAGCGCGGAGCCCCGGTGTCGTCCAGCGCGGCGCAGCCCAGCAGGTGCACACCGGAGGAGACCAGGGCGCGGACCTCCCCGAGCAGGCCGTCGGGAGACGGCCCCTCCTCGAAGTCGCTGACCACCACGACGAGCGTGCGGCTCGGCACCGTCACCAGGGAGCGCGCGTGGGCGAGCCCCGCGGCGATGTGGGTGCCGCCGCCGACCCGGACGTCCAGCAGCAGCGAGAGCGGGTCGGCGACGCGGTCCGTCAGGTCGATGACCTGGGTGGAGAAGGCCAGGAAGTGGGTGGAGACCGTCCGGACCCCGCCCAGGACGGCCGCCGTCAGCGCCGACCAGACCACCGACGCCTCCATGGAGCCGGACACGTCGACCACGAAGATCAGCCGCCAGTCCGCCTCGGTCCGGACCCGGGTGGTGAAGGCCGGGCGCTCCGGCACGACGAGGAACCCGCCGTCACCGGTCCTGCGGGTGTGCCGCAGGTTGGCCCGCAGGGTGGCGGGCAGGTCGAGCCGGCCGCCGGGACGGCGGGTCGGGCGCGGCGTCGCCAGCCCGGTCAGCGCGGGTCTCAACCGGGTGGCGAGTTCCCCGGTCAGCTCGTCGACCAGCCGCCGGACGAGCGGGCGCAACCGGGCGAGCCGCTGCTCCGGCAGCCCTCCCGCCAGCGAGAGCACCGAGGCCAGCAGGCCCACCGACGGGCGCACCGACTCCGGGTCGAGTACGGCCAGCACGTCGGCCCGCCCGCCCTCGGCCGCGCGGGCCAGCACCTCCTCGCGGACCTCCGTCCCGAACAGGGCCTCGATCTCCTCCGCCCACTCCCGGGCGGTCGGGAAGGAAGGCCCCCGCCCGCCGGGACCGCGCCCGAGGTCGGCGGCGCCCTCTCCGCGTCCCGCGCCGTACAGCTCGTCCAGCGCGTGGGCGTAGCGCCGGGCGCCGTCCGGGAGCCGCTCGGTCTCCCTGCCGAGCAGCAGGCGCCACCGGTCCACCGGGGGGAGCCTCC
>NZ_CDRNDK010000823.1:0-1538 GCF_977012225.1 Planomonospora algeriensis
GGCCCGCAGCGCAGGCCGCGGCGGGGCGGAGCAGCCACGGCGGGGAGCGTCCGGCCGGGGAGCGGACCGCTCCCCGGCGCGTCCTGGTCCTGGAGGACCTCGTGGACCACGGCAACGTCGGCGCCATCTTCCGGTGCGCCGCGGCCCTCGGCGTCGAGGCGGTGGTCCTCTCGCCCCGCTGCGCCGACCCGCTCTACCGCAGGTCGGTGAAGGTCTCGATGGGCGCGGTCTTCGCGATCCCGTACGCGCGGATGGCCGACTGGTACGACGGCCTGGCGGAACTGCGCGCGGCGGGCTTCCTGACGCTGGCGCTCACCCCCGACCAGGCCGCCGTTCCCCTGGACGAGGTGGAGATGCCGGAGCGGGTGGCGCTGCTCCTGGGGTCGGAGGGCGACGGGCTCTCCTCCCGGTGGCTGCACGAGGCCGACCAGCCGGTCTGCATCCCGATGAGCCCGGTCGCGATGGGCCTGGGCGTCGACTCCCTCAACGTGGTGGCCGCCGCCGCCATCGCCTGCCACGGCCTGATGCGCCGGGACCGCCCCACCGGTCAGCCCGCCGCTGGTTAGCCTGCCGCTGGTCAGCGCGCTGCCGGTCAGTCCGCCGCCGGTCAGTGAGCCGCTGAAGGGAGCCGCGCCGTCAAAGGACGGTGGAGTCCAGATTCGGCAGCTCCAGCAGGCCGTCCGGCGGGGCGGGCGGCGCGGGATCGCCGCCGGGCGGCGGGAGCTCCGGAGCCCGGGCCTCCTCGATCAGGTCCTCCGCCCAGTCCAGTAGCCGTCCGGCGGTCTGGAAACGCCGCTTGGAGCGGGTCTCCCCGAGGAGCACGCCGACCAGCCGGTGGCCGCCGCGGTCGGCGGCGAACGCCAGGCAGTAGCCGGCGGCGCCGGTGTAGCCGGTCTTGACGCCCAGCACGCCGGGTGCGCCGAGCAGTTCGTTGGTGTTGGCCCAGACGTGCCGCCGGTGCGCGGCGGTCCCGGGCACGACGTACCGCTCGGTGGAGGCGATGGCCGACAGCACCGGGTGGCGCAGCGCGAGGTCGGCCAGCCTCACCTGGTCGGCCGCGGTGGAGTGGCCGCCGCGCGGCCGGGGCAGCCCGTCGGCGTTGGTGTAGACGGTGTCGGCCAGGCCCAGGGAGCGGGCCGTGGCGTTCATCTTGGCCACGAACCTCTTCTGGCCCGGACCGTACACGCGGGCCAGCGCGTGGGTGGCGTCCGCGCCGGAGGGGAGCATCGCGCCGTGCAGCAGGTCCTTGACGGTCAGCCGCTCCCCGGCGCGCAGCGAGGCGCGGGTGGCGTCGTTCCGCCTGGCGTACGTCACGTCTCCTGCCTTGACCGTCACCAGATCGGTCAGCCGGGCCTCGCGCAGCACGACGTAGGCCGTCATGACCTTGGCCAGGCTGGCCACCGGCATCCGCCGGGTCGCCTGCTTGCCGAAGTGGACCGTCCCGGTGGTGGCGTCGACCAGATAGGCGGCGCGGGCGGAGACGGCCGGCGTCTCGCGCCGGGCGGGCACGGCCCACCGCCCCGGTGACGGGCCGGGCG
>NZ_CDRNDK010000824.1:0-1535 GCF_977012225.1 Planomonospora algeriensis
CTTGTTGAGTCGGCCTGGGGCGCGGTGCCGAGATCGCTCTCGATCCGTTTCCCCAGGCCGCTCGCCGAACCCGCCGTGCCGATCTCTCGGCAACGGGCTCTCCACGGTCTCTGCCGTCAGGCGGGGTTCGCAGGAAGCCATGGGCTGGGAATCTTGTTACCTCGGTAGGCGTAGCGGGAGACCGTCGTCTGCCTACTGAGGCTGTAATACTCGATCCCGTCTGCGGCGATCACCCACCGGCCGGAGCCGGTCTTGAGATGGCGGCGCAGCTGCCCCCAGTTCCAGCCGTGACGGGCCCGCAGCATGTGAGCCAGCCTCCACCAGGTGAAGGTGTCCAACTTGCTGAAGGTCCATTTGGCCACGGCGTGCTTGAAATAGGTGGCCCATCCGCGCATGATCGATGCGAGTCTTTTCAGCACGGAGGCGAAGTCCTGCTGCGATGTCTTGTGGGTCAGGGCACGGATCTTGGCCTTCACCGATCGTTTGGGACGGTCGGCGATGAAGGTGTAGACGTACCACTTGTCCGAACCTCTCTTGCGTTTCCACCGGATGCGGAAGCCGAGGAAGTCGAACCCGTCGCTCATGTGGACCACTCGGGTCTTGGCCGGTGACAGCCGTAATCCCAGCGGGGCCAGCACCGCGGCGACCTCGTCCTGAAGCGCTTGGGTGTCCGCGCGTGAACCATGCACCACGATGACGAAGTCATCGCAGTAACGGATGATCCGCCACGTCGGCCGTCCCTTGGAGCGCCGGTAGGCGCGCTTGCCCGAGGTCGACATCGGCCCGCCGTTCCTCCACGGTGCCATCACGTGCTCATCGAGCACCGTCATCACCACGTTGAAGATCAGCGGAGGCAGGATGCCGCCCTGCGGCGTGCCGGTGTAGGAGTTTCTGCGCTCGCCGAGTTCGGTGAGGATCCCGGCCTTGAGGAACGCCTTGACCAGCGCCAGGACGCGCTTGTCCTTCACCCTGAGCCGCACCCGGTCCATCAAGGCGGAGTGGGAGACACAGTCGAAGGCCGCTTCGATGTCCGCATCCAGCACCCAGCGGTAGCCGCGTGTGCCGAAGTGGTGGATCTCCGCGATCGCGTCATGGGGCCGCCGCCCGGGCCGGAACCCGTAAGAGACCGGCACGAAGTCGGCCTCGAAGATGGGCTCCAGCACCAGCTTGAGCGCCGCCTGAACGACCCGGTCCGCGATCGTCGGTATGCCGAGCGCGCGAACCTTTCCCGACCCGCCCGGCTTGGGGATCTTACGTTCCCGAACCGGCAACGGCCGAAACGAACCGTCCTTGACGGCGGCTCGCAGGTCATCCAGGAATCCCGGGACGCCAACGTATTCCTCGACGAAGGCGACCGTCAGGCCGTCGACCCCGGGGGTATTGGCACCCCGATTGCCCGCAACCCGGTCGAATGCCACCAACAGCGTGGCCGGGTCATGGACGAGGTTGAACAAGTCATCGAACCGGCGGCCGGGATCGGCCACCGCCCATCGGTGAAGCTTGGCCTGCATCTCCGATACCCGTCGTCGCGGCCC